>CALYSH010000051.1 GCA_945485625.1 uncultured Lachnospiraceae bacterium
GGAACAGAAGGTAGAGCGTGAGCAGCAGGCAAAGATTACAGGTACCAATAAGGATGATACTTCCGTGAAAGCCCCTGTAAAGAGAGAAACGGCAAAGATTTATCCAAACGATCCCTGCCCCTGCGGAAGCGGAAAGAAGTATAAGCAATGCTGCGGCCGTAAGGCATAAATAGTCAAAGAGTGCGTCGAACAAGAAATATGCAAGTTCGACGAAAAGAACACAATCCCGAAAAGATAGCTGAAATATAGGAAAGAAGGTGACGTTAGTGGTTGAATTGGATCAGATGAAAACCGAGATTTTGACTTACGAAACTCCACTTGCGGAAGTGAGGGATTCACTTTGACCTGGTAAATAAGGCAAAGCGAATCGAAGAGCTGGAGATGGAGATGGAGACACCCGGCTTTTGGGATGACCCGGACCGCTCCAATGCGAAAATGAAGGAATTAAAGAATATGAAGGATACTGTGGGAGAGTACAACAAGCTTTCCACACAGTATGAGGATATTCTGACTCTGATTGAAATGGGTTATGAGGAGAATGACGAATCCATGATTCCCGAAATCAGGGCTGAGCTGGATGAGTTTATCAGCGAGTTTGATGAGCTGAGAATCAGTACACTGCTGTCCGGCGAGTATGATAAGAATAACGCGATTCTGAAGCTGAATGCCGGTGCGGGCGGTACCGAGAGCTGTGACTGGTGCAGCATGCTGTATCGTATGTACACCCGTTGGGCAGAGAGGAAGAATTTTACGATTGAAGTGCTGGACTATCTGGATGGTGATGAAGCAGGGATTAAGTCTGTTACCTTCCAGGTAAACGGTATCAATGCCTATGGTTATCTGAAGTCCGAAAAGGGTGTGCACAGACTGGTGCGTATTTCACCCTTTAATGCCCAGGGAAAGCGGCAGACCTCCTTTGTATCTCTGGATGTAATGCCGGAGATTGAAGAGGATCTGGATGTGGAAATTGACGAGAAGGATTTGCGCATAGATACCTATCGAAGCAGTGGCGCCGGTGGGCAGCATATCAATAAGACATCCTCTGCAATTCGTATTACCCATATCCCTACCGGTACGGTGGTACAGTGCCAGAACGAGCGAAGCCAGTTTCAGAATAAGGACAAGGCCATGCAGATGCTGAAGGCAAAGCTGTTCCTTTTGAAGCAGGAAGCAAATGTGGAAAAGCTTTCCGATATCCGTGGGGAGGTAAAGGAAATCGGCTGGGGAAACCAGATCCGTTCCTATGTATTGCAGCCCTACAAGCTGGTAAAGGATTTGCGTACCGACGTGGAGACCGGTAATGCGGACGCGGTATTGGACGGTGCGCTGGATCCCTTCATCAATGGATATTTGAAATGGATGAGTGTATCGAAGAACGGTACAAATGAACAGGAATAAAACAAACCCCCGATTGCTTTATGCAGTCGGGGGTTCTTTCTGGTATGATTAGTTGTTATTATGCATGATATCCAGGAAGAACAGTGCATAGGTCATGGACATGTAGGGGCTTAACCACAGTGTGCCGAATCCGAAGGTAGGGATGCAAAGAAGAATCAGGGGCAGAAAACTGAGCTGTAACAGGAACAGGCGCAGCTTATGACCTTTCATGGTTTTGCAGCTTAGCTTCATAATCTGCCAGGCATCATACTGCGGGAAGTCCAGCAGCAGAAAGTAGCTTTGGGATAAGGACAGGGTAATGTAGAAATAGACAATTAACAGCGCTATCTGAAGCAGCCCGCCGGCCGGCAAAAGGCTCATATCCGTAAGCACCTTTGCATTGTATGCTCTCTGCAGTAACTGCACCGGAAGGAAACAAAGAAATCCGGTTACGGATAGAATTCCTGCTATGATGAAGGAGCGTTTGAAGTTGTCATGGAAGCCCCAGAAGAGATTCCCGGGAGCATTGGGACGTCCGCAGGCTGCGCTTAAGTAAAATAAGGAAATGCCTATCTGGAAAATCTCGCAGATGGTGGAAAAGAACAACGCTACCAGGGAACATACTCCGCTTACCCAGAGATTCCCCGCTTCCAGAGAAAGCAATCCGCAGAGGGAAGTGGATAACTGTATTTCAATTAAGGAAGAGCAGCTGGATAAAAACATTGTGGTCAGACTGCACAGAATGGTCAGCATGACAGCATAAAAATATCTGCCGGTCATTTTGTCCTTCGCCTGATTTTTTAAATCGGCGCGGGATAAGAAGTTCATCATAATCATCTCCGTTCAGACTTTCAAATCCGTATTCATTCCGGAATATTTGTCACGGTCAGTGGCTTTTAGATCCTTTTGATACGGATTCTCTTCGTTGTAATACTTAATCTGGGTGTTGGTGGTACCGCCGGATACGTAGGAACGACCGCATTCGGGGCATACCGCAGTATGAATGGTAACCGAGGCACGAATCACCTCACCGTTTCCGTTAGAGGCTTTTTTGTATGCGTTGGATACGTGCTCCTGCTCATGGGCACGAACCGCAGCACCGGCCTGTGTAGGGGAGAGGTGTGTGGCACTCTTGAAGGATACCATCTCATCGGAACCATCCTGATATTTTCTGTTTTTACAGGTTTCACAGACTTCTCCGTTAGACTTCACACTTTCACCATTTGCGTTGGTACGCATTCCGGGAAGTGCATCGGTAGTTTTTCCGGTAGAGAACGGGGAAGAAAGGGGGGATATGGGATTCATCATACTGTTTACCTCCTTACAGGTTGGGAAGAAGGCCGGAGATATCTTCTCCCAGCATTTCTTCCAGACTTACGCCATAAGTGTTCTTATAAAAGGTATTCAGCTCCCGGAAGGCTTCCGGATCTGTCAACATAGGGATAATCACTGTGGCAAGTACGTAAATCACCAGTGATATTCCCAGTATGATACCGACCAGGCACATGCACATACTGATGTAGTTTGCGTTGGTCATAGGTTGATTTTTTCTGCGGGCGAGAATGACGAATAGGATACCCATACATCCGAAGGAGATGGCAAACACGCCCGTGCAGAGGGAGAGGAGGGACAAAACGGCACACACAAGCGCAGCAAGTGAAAAGCCGGTAAGTTTCTTCTCACCGGATTTTTGCTCCGGCGTAAATTCATTTTGGGAGGCTGCTCCGAAAAAGTCCATTTTGTGCTCCTTTCCTATCA
This sequence comes from uncultured Lachnospiraceae bacterium, assembly GCA_945485625.1. Classification (GTDB taxonomy): domain Bacteria; phylum Bacillota; class Clostridia; order Lachnospirales; family Lachnospiraceae; genus Acetatifactor. The sequence continues at coordinate 3,136 of CALYSH010000051.1, forward strand.
TAATTACTTCTATTTTATCATCTTTGCAAAAAATACGCAAGGAATCTCTTGAAAGCGTGGGAATCACTTGAAATGGAGAGGGGTTTTTTAGTATAATAGGCAATGTGTAGTAGACAGATTACTATCGGGAAAGGCATGTTTGAAATGGATATTATTCAGAAAATCAAGGAAGAACTTCAGGTTGAAAAATGGCAGGTGGAAGCAGCGGTCAAGCTGATTGATGAGGGGAATACCATTCCCTTTATTTCCAGATACCGCAAGGAGGTTACCGGTTCTTTAAATGATGAACAGTTGAGCAACCTGTATGAAAGACTTCAGTATTTGAGAAATCTGGAGGAGAAGAAGGAACAGGTTCTGGGAAGTATAGAGGAGCAGGGAAAACTGACGGAGGAGCTGCGTGAAAAGATTCTGGCGGCACAGACCCTGGTTGTGGTGGAGGATCTGTATCGCCCTTACAGACCCAAGAGAAAGACCCGCGCAAGCGTGGCGAAGGAGAAGGGATTGGACGGACTGGCTCAGTATATCCTGGCTCAGGAAGCAGATGCACCGGTATTGACAGAGGCAGAGAAGTATGTAAGTGAAGAAAAGGGCGTGGCAAGCGCGGATGAGGCACTGCAGGGTGCGAAGGATATCATTGCGGAGGCAGTGTCCGACGAAGCGGATTATCGTTCCTACATCCGGGAGATTACCATGGAAGAGGGAACCGTCAGCAGTACCGCAAAGGATGAAAAGCAGGAAAGCGTATATGAAATGTACTATGCTTTTGAGGAGGCCATCAAAAAGATTGCGGGCCACAGGGTGCTGGCACTGAACCGGGGTGAGGCAGAAAAGGTTCTTACGGTAAAGGTCAATGCACCGGTGGAACGGATCATCCGTTTCCTGGAGAAGAAGGTGATTACCGGGGAGAACGAGTACACCACACCGGTATTGCAGGAGGCATTGGCAGACAGCTATGAGCGTCTGATTGCCCCCGCCATTGAGAGAGAAATTCGAAACGACCTGACCGAGAAGGCAGAGGATGGGGCCATCAATGTATTTGGCAAGAACCTGGAGCAGTTACTGCTGCAGCCCCCCATCGCAGGCAAGGTAGTGCTTGGCTGGGATCCGGCCTTCCGTACCGGCTGTAAACTGGCTGTGGTGGATGCTACCGGTAAGGTATTGGATACCAAGGTAATCTACCCCACCGCACCTCAGAATAAGGTGGAGGAAGCCAAGGCGGAATTAAAGCGTTTGATTAAGAAGTATCACGTGGATTTGATTTCCGTAGGAAACGGTACCGCATCCAGAGAGTCTGAGCAGGTGATTGTGGAGCTGATTAAGGAGCTGGATACTCCGGTACAGTACGTGATTGTAAATGAGGCCGGCGCATCCGTTTATTCCGCAAGTAAGCTGGCAACCGAGGAATTCCCCCAGTTTGATGTGGGACAGAGAAGTGCAGCCTCCATTGCCCGTAGATTGCAGGATCCGTTGGCAGAGCTGGTAAAGATTGATCCCAAGTCCATCGGTGTAGGTCAGTATCAGCATGATATGAATCAGAAGAAGCTCAGCGAGGCGCTAAACGGTGTAGTGGAGGATAGTGTAAATAAAGTGGGCGTGGATCTGAACACCGCATCGGTTTCCCTGTTGGAGTATATTTCCGGTATCAACAAGACCATTGCAAAGAATATTGTGGACTATCGTGAGGCAAACGGCAGATTTACCAACAGAAAGCAGCTGTTAAAGGTTGCCAAGCTGGGACCGAAGGCATACGAGCAGTGTGCGGGCTTTATGCGCATCCTGGATGGAGAGAATCCTCTGGATGCCACCAGTGTGCACCCTGAATCCTACGAAGCCACCACGAAGCTTTTGGAAAAGCTGGGTCTGACCATGGAGGATGTTCGTCAGATGCAGAAGCAGGCAGCAAAGGATGCCGGCACCAAGGCTGCGGCGGCGAAGGCAACGGAAGCAAAGCCTGTAAAGAAACCAAAGGAGAAGCAGGTACAGGTTCGCAATACCAATACGGCCATGGGTCGTGCCCTGGCAGCAGCTATGGGTGGAGTTACCTTCTCGGCAGAGGAGCAGAAGGCAGAGAAAGCACCTGCGAAGATGACCGCAGCGCCTGAAGCTGCAGTAAGCAGTCTGGAGAAGCGTATCCGGGACAAGAAGGCCCTGGCTGCAGAGCTTGGAATCGGTGAGATTACATTGACCGATATTCTGAAGGAGCTGGAGAAGCCTGCCCGTGACCCCAGAGAGGATATGCCTAAGCCCATCCTTCGCAGTGATGTACTGGATATGAAGGACTTAAAGCCCGGTATGATTTTGAAGGGAACCGTGCGGAATGTCATCGACTTCGGTGTGTTTGTGGATATCGGTGTGCATCAGGATGGTCTGGTACATATTTCTCAGATTACCGATAAGTTTATCAAGCATCCTCTGGAGGCAGTAAGCGTAGGCGATGTGGTGGATGTGCAGGTGCTTACCGTAGATGTGGCAAAGAAGCGGATTGGCCTGACCATGAAGCTGCAGCCGAATAAGTAAGGGGAAACGAAAGGCAGAATAGGGGAGTTCTGCCGAAGGAAAGGGGACGTAAGGATGAATTTGATTGAAAAGATGCAATATGATGAGGAGCGTGCGCTATACAATGCTACAGACTGCCTGATCCGGGAATGCACCTTTGCCGGACCGGCGGACGGAGAGTCCGTACTGAAGGAGGCCCGGAATATACAGGTGACCAATTGCAGCTTCTCGCTGCGTTATCCAATGTGGCATGTGAAGGGATTTACCATGGAAGGTACTACCATGGATGAAAAGACCAGAGCTGCCCTTTGGTATTCGGATGACGGAAACATTGTGGGATGTGATCTGGGCGGAATCAAGGCAGTGCGTGAGTGCAATCGAATCCGGGTGGAAAACAGCCGTATCGTTTCCCCGGAGTTTGGATGGAAGAGTAATGAGATTTCCATAAAGGATTGTTCTGTTGAAGCAGAGTACCTGTTTCTGGACAGCCGGAACGTGTCTTTGGAGCGTGTGAATATGAAGGGAAAGTATTCCTTCCAGTACATGGAGAATCTGGAGATTACCGATTCCTACTTAGATACCAAGGATGCTTTCTGGCACAGTAAGAATGTGACCGTTCGAAACAGTGTGGTGAAGGGGGAGTACCTGGCATGGTTTTCCGAAGGGCTTACTCTGATTGATTGCAAAATCATTGGTACCCAGCCACTGTGCTATTGCAAGGATTTGAAGCTGATCAACTGTACCATGGAGGATGCGGATCTGGCGTTTGAGTATTCGGATGTGGAAGCAGATATCAGGGGACATGTGATTTCCATAAAGAATCCCAGAAGCGGTATCATTGTTGTGGACAGCGTAGGTGAGATTATTCGGGAGCACCCGGTTATGGAATGCAATGGAGTCGTGGAATTCCGATGAGAAGAGAAAAGGCAAAGGTGAGATATCCTTTGCCTTTTTGCGTTATAGGAAGCTGCGTCCGGATTTATTTTGCTTTCTTTGCAGGTACCAGATAGATGAAAATCAGGGAACTGACCAGTAACAGGTAGGGATAGAACAACCTGGGGATAATGTCAAAGGCGGAAAGCTTCACGCCCAGCTCCTGAGCGGCTGTGATAGCTACCAGCATCTGGGCACCATAGGGAAGGATGCCCTGAATGATACAGGAGAAGGTGTCCAGAATGGAGGCACTTTTTCTGGGAGTAATCCCGTATTCGGTTGCGATTTCCTTTGCGATAGGGTTCGCCATAACGATTGCTACGGTATTATTTGCGGTTGCAATGTTCATGGCGCTTACAAGAAGCCCCATGCCCAGCTGCCCGTTCTTCTGCCCCTTGAAGGCTTTTCGGATGAGGGAAAGCAATGCCTCGAAGCCGCCGTACTCGCGAATCAATGCACACAGAACGGATACCAATACGGCTACCATGCAGGTCTCAAACATACCGGAAGCACCGGAGCCCATCCGGGAAAGCAGCTCGGTAAAGTCGACGGAACCGGTGATCAACATTATGATGGAACCGGAGAAGATACCGATTAACAATACCACAAACACATTGATTCCGATAATACCGCCCAAAAGGACCAGCACATAGGGAATAATCTGGAGCAGGTGATATTCCTTTACAATGGCACCGCTTAAAGAGGTGTGGAAGGAGAGAAAAAGAATCAGTAGCAAGGTGGTAGCTGCGGCGGGAATCGCAATCCAGAAGTTTTCACGGAATTTATCCTTCATCTGACATCCCTGACCGTTGCAGGCGGCAATGGTAGTGTCGGAGATAAAGGACAGGTTATCGCCAAACATTGCTCCTCCCATGACGGAAGCGATGCAAAGAGACATGGAAAAGCCGGAGGCGTTGGATACCGCCACGGCAATGGGGGTAATCAGGGTGATGGTTCCCACGCTGGTACCCATTGCGGTGGATACAAAGCAGGCGACCAGAAACAATACCGCTACCGCGAACTTCGCCGGAATCAGGGAGAGCATGAAGTAAGCCACGCTTTCTGCACTGCTTCTTCCCACCACTCCCACGAAGGCACCTGCGGTAAGGAAGATTAAGAGCATAGTGATAATGTTCTTGTCGGACAGGCCCTTTGCCATAATGCCCAGCTTGTCATCGAAGCTTACCCTTCGATTCTGCATACAGGCTACCAGGATTGCCACCAGAAACGCTATGACGATGGGAATATTGTAGAAGCCCATCTCAATTTTCAGAATATATTCAAATAAAATGCCCAGCCCCAGATAGAGGACCAGAAATACCCCGATGGGGAGAAGTGCAATAGGATTCCTTTTTTTCATGACATATTTCCTTTCCTTATGGCGGCTTTTCGCCACCGTGCATGCAATATCATAGCAGATATCGTGAGTCTTTGCAACGGAGGATGAGGAACGGAGGATGAGTATGCACCACAACCATAGTTGTATATGGCGATTGAGAAACAATATAAAATTATCGAATAACAATAAAAAAGCATTGACAAACGATTTCTTTGCGCATATAATGACACTGTAACGCAGGGGAATTGTTCCATTTTAGGGAATGTTTTCTAAATATGGAAACTATTCAGAGCCATGCAAATTTACATTCTGTGAATGCTTGCATTCAAACAGAA
>CALYSH010000052.1 GCA_945485625.1 uncultured Lachnospiraceae bacterium
ATTCACAGAAAGGAATGTAATCATCTATCGCCATATGAATAATCTGGAAAGCTCTGGCATTTTTCTGCTCCAGAATTCCCCACCAGGTCAGATATAAAATCATGTATAAAAGCACGGGGATGCCATGCTTATACTTTTCATAAAATTTTGACAAAGAAAAAGATTTCATTTTGTTATATATCCTCAAACAAACTACAACATATAGTAACAAATAACTTTAATTACGGACAGTATATCAAAAATGTTAAAAAAAGCAATGCTTTTTATGAAGCTTTGGCAATCTTCATAAATTCTTAAGGAAATCTTTACGAAAACTGTCGGTTTGTACAATAATTTAACGTCCGCTCATGGATGTACAGAGAGCTGCCATCTCCTTGGGGGAAAGGGGACTGTCGGTGCGTAACCAGGTTTCAATGACGCCTACATAACCAGAGATGATAAAGGCAAGATGGTATTCCAGATGCTCTGTGCCCTGCGGAGCGGAAAGCACTTCTTTCAAGCGCTCCTCCACCATGTGCTTCATCCGGTTTACGAAGGATAAGTCGCCATGGGGACCAATCAGAGCCTTTGCCAGAGCGCGGTTCTTGTGAATGACACTGAATACGTCATACAGTACATCGTATGGGGTATCGGTGATTCCATCCTGCTGCAGGTCTGCACGAATGACAGCTTCGAACTCTGCAAAGAAGTCATCCTCCAGTTGATTGATCATATCATATATATCGCTGTAGTGCAGATAAAAGGTACCGCGGTTGATGTCTGCCAGGTCCGAAAGCTCCCGGACGGAGATGTCCTTGATATCCTTTTCCTGCATCAGCTGAAGCAGGCAATGTGTAAGACTGGCTCTTGTTTTTCGGGCCCTTCGGTCCAAAGTTTTTGGTATCATGTGTTATCCTTTCTGAAATGGACTCCCCCAATTCTAAACATTTTATGAATAATCAACATTTATATATGAATATGTCGATTAAACAACATACAAACGAGTAATTGATTATTGTATTTTGATTGACACTTATTATAATAATGAAAAAATGAAAAAGCAACCATTCTTTTCAATCTGAGAGGTATTTTCCGGGAGAAAGGGATGGTTGACTGTTATAGGGAAGAAGTGGGGGAATGATCAGTGACAGAAGAAAAGAACGGGAGTAAGAAGGACAGTTTTATGATTCGGGCAGCTTCTTTTATTGTAGATAAAAGGAATCTGTTCTTTTTGATATTTTCGATAGCAGTTATCTTTTCACTGATTTCCGCGAACTGGGTATCGGTAGAAAATGAACTGGCCGAATATCTGCCGGACACCGCGGAAACCTCCATTGGTCTGGACCGTATGGAAGAGGAATTCATCACCTATGGTACAGCCAAGCTGATGATCGCCAATATTACCTATGATGACGCCCAAACGCTTTCAGAGGAACTGGTGAAGCGGGATGATGTGTCTATGATTCAGTTTGATCATTCCAGCGACCATTACAATGATTTCTCGGCACTGTTTACGGTAACCTTTCCTTATGAAGAGAAGGATGAACGCTGCCTGCAGGCACTGGATGAACTGCAAAAGGAGCTGGAAGGGTATGATTTGTTTGTATCCACAGAGCTGGGTGATCAGGAAAGCGAAGCCATTGCGAAGGAAATGGTGACCATAACCATATGTGTTTCCGTTATCGTACTGTTGGTATTGATTTTTACCAGTGATTCCTATGCGGAAGTGCCTGTGATGATCATGACATTTCTGACATCTGCGATTCTGGCAAAGGGGACCAATTTTGTACTTGGAACCATATCCTTTGTATCCAACAGCGTGACCATTGTGCTGCAGCTGGCCCTATCCGTGGACTATGCGGTAATCCTGCTGAATCGATATAAGGATGAACTGAAGCGTTCCGATCCAAGAACAGCGGATATTCTGGCTCTGAGTAAGGCTATTCCGGAAATCTGTTCTTCCTCCCTGACTACCGTGGGCGGTCTGGTGGCCATGATGTTTATGCAGTATGGTATCGGACCGGATATGGCGGTGGTTTTGATCAAAGCCATTGCACTGAGCCTGTTAAGTGTTTTCCTGTTGATGCCTGGATTGATTATGCTTTTTTCCGGCTGGATGGAGAAAACCACCCACAAGAGCTTTGTTCCCAAGATTCCCTTCGTGGGAAAGTTTGCGTATGCAACCAGAAAGGTGATTCCCATTGTATTTGTTGCACTGATTATGGTTGCCTATTACTTTTCTTCCAATTGCCCTTATGTCTATGGATATTCCACGTTGTCCACGGTGAAGCAGAGTGAAAAGACCGTGATAGACAAACTGATAGATGATACCTTCACTTCTCCCAACATGGTAGCCCTGGTGGTGCCCGGAAATGATTATGAAAAGGAGGCGGCCCTCCTTCGGGAACTGGACAGTCTGCCGGAGGTAAAGAGTAGCCTGGGACTGGCAAACACTGAGGCTATGGACGGTCGGATGTTAACCGAGAAGCTGAATGCCAGGGAGTTTGCGGAGCTGGTGGATGTGGATACGGAGCTGGCGGAGCTTTTGTATGCAGCTTACGCCATTGACGATGAAAATTATGCGAAGCTGATCAGCGGTATTTCTACTTACAGTGTCCCCTTCATTGACATGTTCCTGTTCCTGCATCAGGAGATTGAGGAAGGATATGTGACACTGGAGGGTGAACAGAAAAAGATGGTGGATGATGCCTATACCCAGATTTCCATCGCAAAGAACCAGCTTCAGGGAGAGCACTTTGACCGTATTCTTTTATATTTAACGCTCCCCCAGGAGGGAGAAGAAACCTTTGCCTTCTTAGACCGGATTCACAAAATTGCGGGGGAATACTACGGAGAGGATGCTGATGTGATTGTGGTGGGAGAATCCACCAGTCAGCTGGATCTGAAAACCACCTTCAGCAGGGACAATATGGTAGTCAATGTGGCCTCTGCTTTGATTGTACTGGTGGTATTGTTGTTTACCTTCCGGTCCGCAGGAATGCCCGTGCTTTTAATCGTGGTAATCGAGGGATGTATCTGGCTGAATTTTTCCTATCCCACCATTACGCACTCCAATCTGTTTTTCCTAGGATATCTGATTGTCAGCTCCATTCAGATGGGTGCCAATATCGACTATGCCATTGTGGTATCCAGCCGATATCAGGAGGTCAAAAAGGAAATGTCCCAGAGGGACGCCATCATTGATACCATGAACTTTGCATTCCCTACCATTGTTACCTCGGGAAGTATGATGGTTCTGTCCGGAATATTAATCGGACGAATGACCAGTGACCCCTGTATCAGTGGAATCGGGGAGTGTCTGGGAAGAGGTACCATTATCTCCATCGTAGCGGTATTGTTTGCACTGCCGCAGATTCTTCTTTTGGGGGATAAGATTATAGAGAAAACCAGCTTTGATGTGAACCTGAATCTGCCGATTACCAATCAGAGTGCAAATGGTCTGGTGCGTGTGGACGGTATGGTACAGGGGCATATCAACGGTATGGTCATGGGGGTTATGCATGCAACCATCCGGGGGGATGCCAAGGTCATGATGAAGACCGGCCATTTTGTTCCACTGGATGAGGAGGGGAAGCCCATTGGCTTGCCGGAGACGGAAAATCAGGAGAAAGGATGTGAGCAGAATGCATAGAAAATCATTGATCAGAGGACTTTCCGCAGGCCTGGCATTTCTTTTGTTGCTCTGTACATTTCCCCTGAGTGCGTTGGCAGGAGAAGAAGCTGTAGCGGAAGACAAGCTGCCGCAGCGTATTCAACGACGCTTCCTGTATATTGAGAATGTAGATGATCTGCTTCAGTTTGCCCGGGATTGCAAGATGGCGGATTACAGTGAGAACCTGAGGGTCTTTTTGAAGGCAGACCTGTATCTGGATGAGTGTACTGCCTCCGGAGAGTTTGAGGGCATTACCAGCTTTGCAGGCTGCTTTGACGGAAGACATCACACCATATACGGTCTGAAGCAGACGGAGGGCAGTGAAGCGTTGGGGCTCTTTCATTATATAGAAGAAGGAGCTACGGTATGTAATCTGACAGTAACAGGGGAGATTTCCAGCTCCGATAGCCAGAATCATATAGGCGGTATTGCGGGAATGAATTCCGGTACCATCCGAAACTGTCGTTTTGTGGGACATGTGAACGGAACCGGAATTTCCGGTGGCGTGGTAGGCTTAAATGGTGAGAAGGGCAAGGTGACCGGATGTGAAAGCAGCGGTTCGGTGAACGGAATACACAGCGTGGGCGGTATCGCAGGCTATAACCGTGGTATCATAGTGGATTGTATCAACGGAGCAGAAGTAAACAGCGGTACGGACTGGATGGATTTGGAAAGTGATAATGACATGTCCGCATCCCTGTCCGGAATCCTTGGACAGGTGCGTGAAAGTATGGAGGACAGCACGGATTTTGGCGGAGTGGCCGGATTCAGTGACGGCGTGATCCAGCGATGTGAAAACAAAGGCACTGTAGGTTATTCTCATGCAGGCCGCAATGTGGGCGGAATCGTGGGACGTCAGAGCGGGCAGGTGATGGGCTGTAGGAATAGCGGATCTGTCTATGGAAAGCAGGATATCGGTGGTATTGTAGGACAGTTTGAGCCCAGAAAGGCCTTTGAGGATGCCGGCGAGCTGGATGAGATGCTTTCCGAGCTGCATGAAGAAATGAATCATCTGCTGGATGATATGGGAGCCATGGGGGATACCTTTCATACGGATTTTCAGGAATTGAATCAGAGTGCGAAGGACGCATCCGACACGGCAAAAAAAATGGGGGATGAAATGATTGATGTCATTCAGGGAAATGTAAATGTCATCAATGAATTATCGGACCGTGTGGACTTTTGTATGAAGCACTTTGGTAAAGCCAGCGATTCCCTGAATGTTGCGCTGGATTATGCAGAGCAGATGCAGAAGCATCTGAATCAATTAATGGATGATATCGAAGAGGCACTGCCGGACGAGGAGGACAGACGGTGGGGGGAAATAGAGATTCCGGATAATATTTCCAGCGATTTGGATCGGGTGTCGGAGAATGCGGAAAAAATGAACCATGCACTGCAGGAAGCGGGAAGAGAACTGAAGTGCATCACGGATTATTTGGATTCTCTTCAGCAATTGAAAGCGGTGAATCTGAGCCCGGAGTTCGATCAGAATGCAGACAGGCTAAAAAAACAACTGGACCATATCTCTGACGTGGCCGGCCGACTGGAGGACAATACTTATGATTACAGCCGGATTCTGGAGGAGGATTTGCGGGACATCAATGATAAAACCTATGAAATCTCCACTTTGTTGACCTACAAGGTAGACAATCTGGAGGCTTTGCTTGGCGGAGAGGATATTATTGTGGATTTATCCACTCCGGATTGCGAGGAAGAGGAAGCCTCCGGGGTGTCTGATTGTGTAAATTCCGGTGTGATAAACGGGGACCGGAATGTGGGCGGCATTGCAGGCACTGTGGGTGTGGAAGCAACGGAATCAGACAGGACAAACAAAATCTCCATAGGAAACAAATATGTGGCAAGAGCCATTCTTCGAGGCTGCAAAAACGAAGGGTTCCTCACGGTAAAGCATGAGAATGCCGGAGGCATCGTTGGGAATCTGGAGTTGGGATACCTGTATGATTGTCAGGGCGCGGGACGTATCCAAAGTGACCAGGGCAATCATTTGGGCGGAATTGCCGGAATGAGCCGCGGCACCATTGATTCCTGCAGCTTTTCCGGAGTGCTTCGTGGAAAGAAATGCGTTGGGGGAATTGCCGGTCAGGGAACAAAAATCTCCAATTGCTATTCCATGGCAGGTCTCCTTGAAGGAGAGGGGTGGATTGGTGCCATCGCCGGGCAGGATCTGGAGGAAGACGCCGGACAAGGGGATGTGACCATTGCCAGAGAAACCATGAAGGAACGCTTTACGGAGAATTATTACGTGGGTGACAGCCTGTACGGTATCAATGGCGTCAGCTACAGGAGCTGTGCAGAAGCAATCTCCTATGAGGAACTCATGGAAAGAGAGGATGTGCCGGAGCTGTTTGCCAATCTGAATGTGACCTTCCTGGATGAACAGGAACAGGTGGTATATACCAGACAGCTTCCCTATGGCAGTGACCTTGCCTTGTTGGAGTATCCGGACCTTGGAGCGGACCATGGTGATTATATGGAGTGGGAAGGTCTGATTGGGGAAGCCTTAGAGTGTAATCTGGTGCTTCAGGCCGTGGAAACAGCAAACGTGACCACCTTAGCCAGTACGGAAACGGAAGCGGGAAAGCCCTTGGCCCTTGTCTCCGGTGTGTTTACCCGGAAAGCATTGCTGCACGCGGAATACTATACGGGACCGCTTCCGGGAGAAGCGGAAGGCTGTGAGGCCTATGCATACACAGTTCGTGGAGAATACGCTTCTCTGAACGGAAATTCTGTTACGCCCATCCGTCTGTATCGCCCCGGAAAAGGGATGGTAACGGTGTATGGTCTTCGGAACGGACGGTGGGAAAAGCTTCCTTCCCATGCAATCGGAAGCTATGAGGAGGTAGAATTAATAGGGGAAGAGGGCACCTTTTGCCTGGTATATATCAAGGAGCGGAATCTGCTTCTTACCTACGCGGTTTTTGCGGCGGCGGTGCTGCTTTCCGTTCTTTTGGGGGGCATTTTCCTGCACAGAAAAAAATTGAAGAAAAAGGCGTTATAATCCTTCTTTTCATTTCGTCTCTCCTGTGGTATAATGAGCGGGAATATTGATTGAAATGTTTTGGAGTTTTAATAAAATCCCAAGGAGGAATAAAGAATGTATTCATTGGACGAAGTGAGAAAAGTGGACCCCGAAATTGCCCAGGCCATCGTGGATGAGCAGGAAAGACAGAACAGCCATATTGAGCTGATCGCATCCGAAAACTGGGTGAGCAAGGCAGTAATGGCTGCCATGGGAAGCCCCCTGACCAATAAGTACGCGGAAGGATATCCCGGAAAGAGATATTATGGCGGATGCGACTGCGTTGATGTAGTAGAAAACCTTGCCATTGAGAGAGCAAAGGAGTTGTTTGGCTGTGACTATGCAAATGTGCAGCCTCATTCCGGTGCACAGGCAAATATGGCCGTTCAGTTTGCGGTATGTAAGCCCGGTGATACCATTATGGGCATGAACCTGGACCATGGCGGACATCTGACCCACGGTTCACCGGTAAATATGTCCGGAAAGTATTTTCATATTGTACCTTACGGCGTAAATGACGATGGCTTTATCGATTATGACGAGCTGAGAAGAATTGCATTGGAAGCAAAGCCCAAGATGATTATTGCAGGTGCTTCCGCATATGCCCGTACCATTGACTTCAAGAAACTCCGTGAGGTGGCAGACGAGGTAGGCGCTGTACTTATGGTAGATATGGCGCATATTGCAGGTCTGGTGGCAGCAGGCCTTCATCCCAGCCCCATTCCCTACGCTGATGTGGTAACCACCACCACGCATAAGACCTTAAGAGGTCCCAGAGGCGGTCTGATTCTCTGCAACAAGGAAGCAGCAGAGAAGTACAACTTCAATAAGGCCATTTTCCCCGGTATCCAGGGAGGTCCTTTGATGCATGTAATCGCTGCGAAGGCAGTCTGCTTCAAGGAGGCCCTCAGCGATGAGTTCAAGACCTATCAGAAGAATATTGCAGATAACGCACAGGCTCTTTGCAAGGGACTTATGAGCAGAGGAATTAAGATCGTATCCGGCGGTACCGACAATCATTTGATGCTGGTAGATTTGACCAATTTCGGTTTGACCGGTAAGGCTGTAGAGAAGCTGTTGGATCAGGCGCATATTACCTGTAACAAGAACACCATTCCAAACGATCCCCAGTCTCCTTTTGTAACCAGCGGTGTCCGTCTGGGTACTCCTGCAGTTACCAGCAGAGGTATGAATACTGCGGATATGGATCGTATTGCTGAGGCGATCGCAATGGTAATCAAGGGTGGCGAAGAGAAAATTCCTGAGGCAAGAGCAATTGTTCAGGAGCTTACCGATAAGTATCCTTTGATTTAGTTTTCAAATATGTATATTTCAGCCCAAAGGCTCCCATTTGTGTGTG
>CALYSH010000053.1 GCA_945485625.1 uncultured Lachnospiraceae bacterium
TCTTTTTCAATATCCTCTGTATACCTTCGGGTATTATTCAATATTTTTGATGCGGCCTGTTCAAAAAGTGTCCTGGATTTTTCCAGATTATCGGCGGTTTCGTTAAACTTCAAAGAGATTTCTACACAACTTCCGTTTCTCTTATATTTGCAGGAATACTCCGTTTCCAGCCAGAAAACCTCCGGATGGTCATTGTAGACAGCCTCAAACACGTTCCTCAACTGGTTCACGGAAACCTTTACAATGGGGGCAAAGGAAGACCTCACATCCAATGCATTGGCGTATATCTGTCGGTAAATGCTCTGCATATCTGAGGTAAGCATGGCATAATAGGGATACTTTACCTCCGGGAACACCAGCTCTGAACCGGTATTTCCCCAGTCCAGCTTGTTCTCAATCAGTGCAGCCTCCTGATCCTCCACCTCTTTCGGTTCGTCCTGCACCTCCAGATACCCATTCTTCCCTGACACTGTTCCCGGCGCAGTCACCGAATGAATCGGGGGCGTATACGTATCCCCGGAAATCTGCAGCACCTTGTCCCAGTTAATTCCCGCATCCGGACCGGTCTGCACATGAATGGGAGGTTCATCGGGGACGGGCTCCAGAACACTTCCATCCACCGGCGTATCTCCATCCGGAGCAGGTGTAGGGCCGATATCAATATCCAATTTGGGGATGTCGTCTATTTTTTCTGCCACATCCTCTGTAATCAGGGGATGGAAGGAAAGAAAAATGATGGCACCGCTCAACAGCAATGTAAGAATTGCCAGCCCATAAAAAAACTTCTTCAAAAGCTTCAAAATCATTCTCTCTTCCGGTATTATTTTACAGCGGTGGACAAAATCAATTCCATCCTACCCTGTAACTTTATTATACCATATTCTGCCGGGAGAATCAAATGGGTTCCTTTCGAAACGGAATGCCCGTCAATGGTACCTTCCCCGCTTAGAACGGACAAAAGAAGGAAGGGATACTCCCAGGGCAGGATACACTCCCCGGATACATTCAGCTTCCATACCTTGTAATATTCACAAGCCTCTAACAGATTCATCTGATTGTCCGGCAAATTCTGCGCATGGGTAACCGCCTGTTCACAATCATCCGGAACACGGATGACCTGAATACTCTGCTCCACATGAATTGGTCTCGGTTTCCCATCCACCAAACGTCCGTAATCATACACCCGATACGTAATGTCACTGCTCTGCTGGGTTTCCAGAATCAGGAATCCACCCGTAATAGCATGTACGGTCCCGGGATTAATCTGAATAAAATCCCCCTTCTTCACAGGGACATGCCGGATCAGATCCTCGTAACGGTCGGAATGAATCAAATCCGCCAGCTCCTCTCTGTTTTTTGCGTGATGACCGATTACCAGGGATGCATTCTCGGGACAATCCATAATGTACCAGCACTCGGTTTTTCCAAGGCTTCCGTTCTCATGCTCTGCTGCATAAGCATCATCGGGATGAACCTGGATGCTCAGCTTCTCCTTCGCATCGATAATCTTCACCAAAAGAGGAAACTGGGGGGATTTCAGATTACCAAACAATTCTCTGTGCTCCCTGTAAAGTGCAGAAAGGTGTTGTCCCTTAAAACGCCCCCTTGAAACTACACAGTCTCCATGGGGATGTGCACTGATGCCCCAGCACTCCCCTACCGCACTGCCTTCTGCCTGATATCCAAATTCTTCCACCAGTCTTCTGCCGCCCCATACATTTTCCTTCAGGACAGGCTCCAGAAAGAGGATTTCTTTTTCTGCCATAGATTTACTCCTTCATCATTTCTTTTGTCTAAAGTATACTATTTCCCTGCCAGCAATGCGAGATTTTTCTCGATCAGCTCACATCTCTGCGCCACACATTCCACGCTGCGCAAGGGATCCTCCGGCGTATGGAAACAGTAATTCATTAACTTCTCCACAGTGGTTGTGGCCACATGAAGTCTGGTATCGGAGGAGGCGTAATAAATATATACCTTTCCGTCCTCAGTGGTGATTGCCCCGTTGGTAAATACCACATTGGACACATCGCCTACCCGTTCCTCCCCTCTGGGTGCAATAAACAGGCCGGAGGGCTCTGCAATCACCTTGGCGGGATTATCCAGGGCAGTGGCAAATACATAGATGACATAACGCAGGCCTGCTGCCGTATTGCGAACACCATGGGCAATATGAATCCACCCCATGGGGGTCTTAATGGGTACCGCACCGGCACCGTTTTTCACCTCTGTCAGGGTGTGATACTTCCGCTTACTGGTAATGATTTCCTCATCGATTACCGCATTGGTGATATCCTCGCACAGTCCAAAGCCGATTCCACCGCCGCTTCCGGTATCAATAAAATCATCCATGGGTCTGGTGTAGAATGCATATTTCCCATTGACAAACTCCGGATGAAGCACAACGTTTCTCTGCTGGGGAGAATGCAGGGTCTTCAGATTGGGCAGTCTCTCCCAACGCTTTAAATCCTTCGTACGCACGATACCTGCTGCCGCTACTGCAGCAGACAAATCGGAAGAATTCTTATCCTTACTCTCCGAGCAGAACACTCCGTAAATATATCCGTCCTCATGCTGCGTCAGTCGCATATCATACACATTGGTTTCCTCCGGGCAGGTATCCGGCAAAAGAATGGGATAATCCCAGAACCGGAAATTATCGATTCCGTTATCACTCTCCGCCACCGCAAAGAAGGACTTTCTGTCATTGCCTTCCACTCTGGCCACCAGATAAAACTTCCCATTCAGGTAAATGGCACCGGAATTAAACACACAGTTGATGCCCAGACGCTCCTCAAAAAAGGGATTGGTCCGCTTGTCCAGATCATACTGCCAGATAATGGGCGCATGCTCTCTGGTCAGTACCGGATAAACATATCTGTCATAGATACCGTTGTAAAAGCTCTCATCCACTTTGTTTTTTCTGGACAGGAGCTTTTCCTGCTCTTCTTTTAATTCATAATATTTTTCATGTATCATATATCAATCCTCTTCCCTTTCTGTTCGTCTGATGATTTCCATGCACATTCTGCCGTTATGGTAGGGACACTTCCAGGGCTCCACCATGGGTTCTCCCCAGTTCGGGTTTCCATCCTGATCCACACAGGAAAACCACTCGCCGCCATCCCGTTTGTCTACCACATTTTCTTTGATAAAGCTCCAGATATCCAGGGCAGCATCCAAATACCGCTTCTCTCCTGTTTTCTCAAAGGCATTGTAGAATCCCACAACTGCTTCCGCCTGCACCCACCAGATACGCTTTTCGTTTACCACACCCCGCTCGCATTCGTAAGCCAGGGAATGGTCCTTGTAAGCCACCTGATAAATCTGATTTTCCAGATCCCGGATAACAGGTGTCAGCTGACCGGTTATTTCCGGCTCATCTAAAATATCCAGTGTATGCTCTGTCAGCCAGGCCGTCTCAATATCGTGCCCGTAAGAGTGAAGGTCAATGATACTGTTCATGTCATTGTCGAAGAAAACCTCCTGTCTGTGCAGCTTCGGGTTGTAAATCTTCTTCTCCAGCACCTCCAGAATGTATTCCAGCTTATCATGTACCCGCTTCTCCTTCGTCACAAGATAATACTCAGTATACGCCTCCAATACATGAAGCAGGGTATTCATGGTGCGGTCCGCCATGACACCATTCTCGGACAGCTTATCGTTTGACATGGGGCCGAATGCACGGTCCTGTGCTTCCTTATACCCCTTCTCATCAAAGCACTTTTCCTCTACGGTATCCACCAGCGTTTTCGCCAGTTCAATTGCTTCCTGCAGTCCAAAAGCACGGTAATATGAGGATAATGCATAGATTGCAAATGCAATATTGTAGGTATGCTTGGTAGAATCCTCAACCTTTCCGTCATAGGTCAATGACCAGAGCATACCGCCCTCCCTGCTGTCGTAACAAAAGTCCCTCAAAAAAGCATAGGCATGGTCCGCATATTCCTTTAAGGAAGCATCCCCCAGGGTCAGATACGCATTGGAGAAAAACCATAGAATTCTGCTGTTTAATATGCATCCCTTGATTCCCTGTCTGTTGATTACCAGATTATTATCCATAAATCCGTAGAATCCGCCATAGGTGGAATCCTTCAGTTTCTTCCAAAAAGGAATGATTTTTTCTGTTAACTGTTCTCTCATTTCCTGTTGCAGCATTTTTTGTACCTCCTGAATCAAGAAATCTGCTTAAAAAACAACAATTTGCTTCGGAAATCCCCCCACAGACGCTCCATGATGAATCCTGCATTCATCAAAACCTCGCCGGAGAATACTCTGTCGGTCTCCTGTAAAAAGGGATCTTTTTCACAATCCACCAGATATACCCGGTAACATGCATCCGGATTCATTCCGCTTAAGCGAATTCTCCTGCCATGCATATTGGGCTCATTCAATACCTGGGTGTAAAACAACAAGGCCTCATCCTTTTGCTTACTGTTTACCTGATAACAGTCATACAAATGATTCTCCCCATAAGAAGCAATCCGGTAATAATCCCCCTCCCGTACCAAATCATTTAAGGTATGGTACATTTTTACCTGGCGGCTTACCATAGTCTTCTCTTCTTCACTGAGCTTTGTGATATCCAGCTCGTACCCGAAGGTTCCGGTCAAAGCTACATTTCCTCTGGTTACAAAGGGAGTGGTTCTGCCCACGGTATGATTGGGACATACACTGACATGGGCACCAATGGCAGACAGGGGATATATGAGTGCCGTACCCTCCTGAATCATTAATCGTTCCACGGCATCGGTGTCATCGGAGCACCAAATCTGGGGACTGTAATAGAGCATCCCCGGGTCAAACCGGGCACCACCGCCGCTGCAGTTCTCCAATAGCAGGTTCGGAAACTCCTCCAGTAATCGTTCCTGCATCTCATACATGCCAAGCACATATCTGTGATACAGCTCTCCCTGTCTGTCCGCAGGCAGACCTGCGCTGTATAAATCCGCCAGGGGACGGTTCATGTCCCACTTGACATATTCAATATTGGCACTGTGAAGAACTGCAAATACCTGCTCTAAAACGGCATCCCGTACTTCCTTCCGGCTGATATCCAGCACATACTGGTTCCGTGCCAGACCTGCCGTTCTCCCGGGTACGGCAATGGCCCAGTCCGGATGAGCCCGGTACAAATCGGAATCCGGAGAAATCATTTCCGGCTCAAACCATAATCCGAACTTCATTCCAAGGGCATTGATCTGTTCTGCCAGATAAGCCAGACCGCCCGGCAGCTTCTCCTCATTGACCTTCCAATCACCCAGGGAGCGATTGTCGTCAAAACGATTGCCAAACCAACCGTCATCCAGCACCATAAGTTCAATGCCCAGCCTTGCACTCTCTCTTGCAATATCGATAATCTTCTCGGTGTTAAAGTCAAAGTAGGTTGCTTCCCAGTTGTTAATCAGAATCGGACGTTTTTTATGTAAATAAGGGCTGCGGATCAGATGGTTGCGATATAAGTCATGAAAGCTCCTGGTCATTCCGCCCAACCCTTCATGAGAATACACCAGAACCGCCTCCGGCGTCTGGAAGCTTTCTCCGGGAGCCAGTTTCCAGCAAAAATCCTCCGGCTCAATACCGATTACCACACGGACACCCCCGAACTGACTCATCTGGGCCTTTGCGATGAAATTCCCGGAATATACCAGCTGGAAGCCAAACACTTCACCGGTTTCCTGCCCGGCATCCTGAGCCAGTACACCCAGGAACGGATGCTCCTGATGGCTGCTTTCCCCACGGTTTGAGGAAACGCCAAACCATCCGTGTCCAATGGGTTTTCTCTCCATATGACGTTCTCTTGCCCAGCTGCCGTGAAGGGTGAGTGCATCATAGGAACCTGCCTCCATATCCAGGGATGCACTCATCACCTTGGTCAGCTTTATCTCCTCTTTTCCCTCGTTGATTACCTGAACGCTTCGAATCACCGCATCCACATCAGCGAATACGCTGTATTTCAAAACCACCGTCAATCCGCTGACCGAATCCTTGCAACGGATATGAAGACTCTCCGCATTCTCCGTCGTGCCAAAGGTAGCCGGCAATCCCACTAACTTTTCTTTGCCACCAATGATTTCATGACTCACATAGGTGAACTTTCCGGCACGGCTTCCATCTGCCAGTTCTGCCCGGATACTGCTCTCCCGGAAATCACCGATTCCATGCCCGGAATACTCAAATGGGAAACAGTCATAGAAGCTTAACCGGTCCCTGTTGTTCTCGTCCGGTGTATAAGGGTTTTCATGAACCCGATACAACTCCTGCACTCCGGTAATATCCTTTATTTTCTTTCCATAATACAAATGTCCCACAAACCCCTCGGAGCCCACGATACCAAGCAAATAGGTGCTCTCTTGTGTATCCAGTCGAAAAATCCGTTCTTTCTCCATATATGTTATGCTCATAACAATCCCTCCCTATTCTCCCATTACCAAATCATGTACCGCTCACCAAATCCGCATATTTCTCCGGGAACATGATTTCAAAAGAGTTTTTTCTCTCATCAGTCCGCCACAATCAGTGAAACCAGGTAAAAATCTTCCTTCCTATCCTCCGGTGACTCTACGATTTCGATTTCCACCAGGTGCTTTCCGGACGTACCATGCTCCATTACGGTCTCCAGATACAGACAATCGCCCCATTCCTCGGTGAAATTCCCATCCAGCTCCACACTATGTTCACGGTCGCCATCCAGAATCAACCGGGCAACGGGAGCAGGTCTTCGCACCGTCTTTCTGTATTGCACCGCTATGGAAGCACCGCTTACCTCAAAGGAGATCTTGTCTCCCGCATTTTCTGCCCGGAACCCCTTTTTAAAGCAGTCTGCCACACAGAACTGAGGTGTTTCGTCCTTCACAAATCCCTTCTGCTCCAATGGCATCAAAGCATCATTTCGCAGACGCCTTGCATTTTCATACCCGTTCACCGTCATGGGTGCAGGTAATTCAGAATGGATTACCGGTTCTTCTTTCAGCGAATCCGTCCTCTCCTTTACCTTTTCCAGATAGGTGGTAATGGTTTTTGCCACCATGGCATGTCCCAGGTCATTGGGATGCAAATCATCCTGTGTTACTTCTCTTGCCGTGATCCATCCTTCCGAAATCGCATGGTATATGACAGGCTTTACACTGACGCTTGGCAGACCGTAATGAGCTCCAACCGGTCTGTGAATGGCTTCCGCATTTCCTCCGTCATCGTAACGTACATTATGTACAAGCATCAGGGCAGGGTGACTTTTCCAGGATAAAATCTGACGGATGAGCCCCTCATAGGTCTCCTGAAAGTGAGCATCCTCATCCGGGTCATTGACTGAAAACTCCACAATCACAAAATCCGGATCATACGAAAGCACATCCTCCTGTACTCTTCCCACACCAAGATGAGAGGTTGTTCCGCCGATTCCCGCATTAATATAAGTGAACGCAGCCTTCGGGAACTGCTCCTTCCACCATTGATAAGTCAAATAAGCATAGCAGGTTTCCGGCGTACTGGATAAACAGCCCTGTGTAATGGAGCCGCCAAGGAATGCCAGCTTTACCTGCTCTCCTTTTTTTGCTTTCAGCATACAATTCTGAATTCGGGAATCATCCCCCAAAAACACCATGCCCTTTTCATAATCCAATACATCCATTTTTTCGTTTGCCATAACCTTCTCCTTCCGCTTATACTCGCTCTCTTACGCTGTCCCGTTCCACCAGGTAGCCCTCCACGATGTGAATGCCTGCTTCCCTCTGCACGCCATCCATCTTTTCCAGCAATGCATGGAAGGCCTGCTTCACCATGGAAGGAATATCCACTCCATAGGTTGTCAAAGGAATCTCACAGAAATGGGGACTGATGAAATCATCAAATCCTACCACAGAAACATCCTCCGGCACTCGGATTCCCTGTTCTCTCAGGTTTTTCACCAGCACACTGGCAATATAGTCACAGTTACACACAAAAGCAGTCGGGAGCTTTTCCGGCAGGCAAAAGCTTTTATAATTGTCCCGCAATCCGCTGTATAAATCCCTGTCATCAATCAGATAGGACGGGTCCGGGGTTATCCCC
>CALYSH010000054.1 GCA_945485625.1 uncultured Lachnospiraceae bacterium
TGCGCAGCAGGAGGTTTTTGTGAGTGTGGAAGGAAAACAAGCACCTCCGAAGGAGTTTTTTGTGAGTGAGGATGGAGAAAAATTATGGCAAGTAAGAAAACAAATACTTATTCCGGTATTGGCGGTCAGGCGGTACTGGAAGGCGTAATGATGAAGAATAAAGAGAAGTATGCCATAGCGGTGAGAAAGCCGAATGGTGAGATTTCCGTGGATGTTCATACCTATGCAGGTATGGCGCCGGGCAAGAAATTTAGGGAGCTGCCCTTGATTCGCGGCGTGTTTAATTTTGTGGATTCCATGATACTTGGAACGAAGGCACTGGATTTCTCTGCGTCATTTTATGAGGACGAGGAGGAGCAGGATTCAAAGTTCGGAAAGACTCTGGATAAACTGACCGGAGGAAACGGAGAGAAGATATTGTCCGGATTTGTGATGTTGCTTTCCGTGTGCCTTGCTATCGGTCTGTTTATTGTGCTCCCTTATTTTATTTCCTCTTTCTTTGAGAAGAAAATAGAGAATCATTCCCTGATTATGCTGATCGAGGGTTGTGTCCGTATTTTGATTTTTCTTTTATATGCTGTGGGAATCACTTTGATGAAGGATATTCGAAGATTGTATATGTATCATGGTGCAGAGCATAAATGCATCAACTGTCTGGAGAGGGGCCGTGAGTTGACGGTAAATAATGTCATGAGAAGCTCCAGACTGCATAAGCGCTGCGGAACCAGCTTTATTTTCTTTGTTATGCTGGTGAGCATTATCCTGTTCTTCTTTATCCGGGTGGATAACATCTTTCTGAGAGTGCTGCTGCGTGTTCTGTTAATGCCCGTCGTAGCGGGAATTTCCTACGAAATCATTCGACTGGCAGGTCGCAGCAACAATATTTTGGTGCGTATTCTGTCGGCACCCGGTATGCTGATTCAGAGATTGACCACCAAGGAGCCGGATAAGGAGATGGTTGAAGTGGCAATCACTTCCGTAGAGGCTGTGTTTGACTGGAAACAATTCCTGACTGATAAGTTCGGTTATGAATTTGATGAGGAAGCCGCAGAGGATTGATGCGGAGGTCGTGTGTATGAAATACGGAGCATTATTCAGGGAAGGCTGTAAGCAGTTGGAAACAGCCGGAATAGACGAGGCTAAGCTGGATGCCAGGCTCCTGTTAGAGTTTGTTTGCGGTACCAATCGCAACGACCTGCTGGCGCATGGGGACCGGCAGGTATCCGATGAAGAGGAAGCAAGGTATAGGGAAGTATTGGAACTTCGGGCAGGGAGAATTCCGCTGCAGCAGATTACCCATTCCCAGGACTTTATGGGGTTGGATTTTTTTGTAAACGAGCATGTGTTGGTACCAAGGCAGGACACGGAAATCCTGGTAGAGGAAGTGTTAAAGGAGCTCCATGACGGCATGCGTATTTTGGATATGTGTACCGGAAGCGGGTGCATTCTGATCAGCCTGATGCATTACAGCAATGATTGTGAAGGCGTAGGGGCGGATATTTCCCCGGACGCCCTTCAGGTGGCAAACAGAAACCGGAGCCTGTTACCGGAACACAAGAAGCTTTCCTTTATCCAAAGCGATTTGTTTGAGCATGTGGAAGGACGATTTGATGTGATTGTGTCGAATCCTCCTTATATTGCGCCGGCTGAGTATGAGACCCTTATGCCGGAGGTGAAGGAGCATGAACCAAGGATTGCGCTGGTGGCTGAGGAGGATGGGCTGGCCTTTTATCGCCGGATGATTCAGGAAAGTCCTAAGTATTTGTACGGAGGCGGAAGGATTTTCTTTGAAATCGGTTCCGCACAGGCAGAGGGTGTTTGCGGGTTGCTTGAGGAGTCCGGTTTTACGGATATTCATGTGGTGAAGGATTATGCCGGCCTTGATCGGGTGGTATACGGTACCCGGATGTAAGTTGTAAGAAATGGAGAGAACTATGTTTGACAAGCTGGAAGATTTATTGATACGTTTTGAAGAAATTATGGGCGAACTAAATGAGCCCAATGTAGCCAACAACCAGGAGCGTTTTCGCAAGCTGATGAAGGAACAGAGCGATTTGACTCCGCTGGTGGAGGCATATAAGGAATATAAGGCCTGTAAGCAGGATATTGAGGATTCCCTTGTGATGCTGGATGAGGAAAGCGATGATGAAATGAGGGAAATGATTAAGGAAACCTTAAGTGAGAGCAAGAAGCGGGTGGAAGAGCTGGAAAGGGAAATGAAGATACTTCTTCTCCCCAAGGATCCCAACGATGAGAAGAATGTTATTGTTGAAATCCGGGCCGGTGCCGGCGGAGATGAGGCAGCCTTGTTCGCAGCGGAAATCTATCGCATGTATGTGCATTATGCGGAAGGACGTCGCTGGAAGGTAGAAACCATGAATGTGGATGAAATCGGTATCGGCGGTATGAAGGAAGTGCAGTTCGTCATTCAGGGACAGGGAGCTTATTCTGTCATGAAATATGAGAGCGGAGTGCATCGTGTACAGCGTGTACCTGAGACGGAGAGCGGCGGTCGTATCCATACCTCCACCATCAGTGTGGCAGTTATGCCTGAGGTGGATGAGGATATTGATATTGTAATCGACGAGAAGGATATCCGAATTGATGTAATGCGTGCTTCCGGTAATGGCGGTCAGTGTGTCAATACCACGGACTCCGCTGTGCGTCTGACCCATTATCCCACCGGTATTGTGGTGTACAGTCAGACCGAGAAATCCCAGCTGCAGAATAAGGCGAAGGCATTTGCCCTGCTGAAGGCAAAGCTCTATGATATTGAGCAGCAGCAGCGCCATGATGCGGAAGCAGAGCTTCGTAAGAGTCAGATTGGTACCGGAGACCGTTCAGAGAAGATTCGTACCTATAACTTCCCACAGGGACGTGTCACCGACCACAGAATCGGTCTGACAATCTACAAGCTGGATAAGGTGATGAATGGGGATATCCAGGAGATTATTGATGCCTGTATCGCAGCCGACCAGGCAGCGAAGCTGGCGAAGATGAATGAATAATAGCACCAACTTGTCAGATATTAAAAATGGAGGACGCAAATTTATTTGTGGTCGTCCATTTTTGGTATCTGGCATGTGAGGAAGGTGGTAGTATGTGTATTTTATGGTTGGTATAATTACATACATTCCTTCATCATTACCACTAATGAATCCAAAAAATGAAACAATCGGGGATACTGTTCTTATTATGGGAGAAAGCATAGGGTACAGTTTATTTATCCTGGCTCTGGGATATATGTTCTATCATTTTTTGATTGTTCCGGTTTCTGAGATTACACATGTTGGTAATAAAATTGGAAGAAGAGCATTTATTATTTTACCAGCTTTTTCATTTGTTTATACTAAAATGATAGCAATAATAAATACATTGTATGCAGATAATGATATTCTTATGGTAGTAACAGGAATCTCATCTGTTTCTGTTATATTAGTTGTATGTATAGGATTTCATTATATTATTCAGAATACGATTGTGATTAGTGAACTGGAAAAAGCCAGAGATGCAGAAAGGGCGAAAGAAGAAGCAGAAAAGGCAAAGGAGATTGCACAGAAGGCGAATCGTGCAAAGTCAGATTTTCTGGCTAATATGAGCCATGAAATCCGGACACCAATCAATGCGGTACTGGGCATGGATGAGATGATCTTAAGAGAAAGCACTGATTCGAAAATATTGGAGGATGCTTCGAACATCAAGCAGACAGGAAGTATGTTGCTTTCTCTGATTAATGACATATTGGATTTTTCTTAAATAGAGAGAGGATGCTATGGAATTGAAAGTAATTGCAAGAATACACACCGATTTTACTACGAAATTCGGGATACCCAGGCAGAGTGGGTTAGTGTCCGAACTGATGGGGGAGATTGTCTTTGAACCGGAGTATCGGCAGAAGGAAGCTTTGATGGGGATTGAAGAATATTCGCATCTATGGCTTTTGTGGGAGTTTTCGGAGGCGAAGCGGGAGCATTGGTCTGCCACGGTCTGCCCTCCCAGACTTGGAGGAAAGGTTCGTAAGGGCGTATTTGCCACCAGGTCGCCTTTTCGACCCAATTCCATAGGCTTATCCTGTGTGCGTCTGGAGAGGGTGGAAGAGGATGAAAACAAAGGCTTGAAGCTGATTGTGTCCGGCGCCGATTTGATGGACGGGACTCCCATCTTCGATATCAAACCTTACCTTCCCTATTGTGATGCACATCCGGAGGCGTTGGGAAGCTTTGGACAGGAGCATAAGGATGAAAGGATAACGGTAGAGTTTCCGAAAGAGCTTTTGGAGCGGCTCCCGAAGGGAAAACAAAACGCAGCACTTGAGGTGCTGCGTCAGGATCCCCGTGCTGCTTATCAGAAACAGCCGGATTATGTATACGGTATGGATTTTGCAGGATATGATATCCGATTCCGTGTCCGTGAGAATGTCCTAAGGGTTGTCGATGTCGTGAAAACAAACGATTTGGGCTTCCGGCGGGTGAAATAATCCTAAAGGAAGTTATTGTTGGATTTGCGAAGCAGAAACTTTACACTGTAGCCGGACTCATCGCAGATGGAACGAACAATTTCTTCCGCAGCTTCCTTGGAGTTATCATTGATACAGATGATGCACTGGTTCTTTTTACAGCTAAAGAGAGAAGCCTTGGGCCAGCGGATATAGTAGGAAATCCGATTTTCCAACAGGGCTTTCTCAATCAGTTTTTTGCATTCCGGTTCGGATACCGCACACAGCTCAATTTCATTGTTTACTTTAACGGATGTATATAATGTTTGCATTCTTTTCTCCTGTAGCGTTCTTTTTGAAAGGCAGAAATCTCTGCTTACGCTAAAGAAGAGTATATCACAACAGGCATAAAAAGTGCAACGAAATACTTGCCCTTTTTTTGAAAATTGCTATACTGTATAAAGAACGAAAAAATCCGGGACGGCCGGCAAGGGAGAAAAAAGATGGAATTTTTTGAGAGATTAGGAGAAACGGTTACAACAACGGGACAGGCTGCTGTGGAAAAGGCGAGAGAAATCCAGGCAATTGCCAGGTTGAAGGGGCAGATAGCTGCCTGCGAAGAGGTGATTCGGAAAAATTATCTGGAAATCGGTCAGAAGGTATTTGAACAGCGTAAGGAAAACCGAACGGTCGATGAAACAACATTTGAGAAGCAGTTTCGGGCGATTGAGAATGCGAAAAAGGGAAGAGAAGAATTAAAGAGACAAATCGAAGAGATAAAGAATCCAAGTATGTATTAGGAAGAATGTGAAAGTTCAGGATAAAAAAGGATGCCACCCGGCATCCTTTTTTTATCCTGTAATGATGGAGCTACCAACCCCGCTCTCGTTTCTGCTGTTCAAGGATTGCATATGCATTGGGATTCAGGAAGAATGCTGCATCATGCTGGCACTGGGTAGCAGTGGAAGGGGTTGTGATGGTCTGTGTACCATCCGGGTTCTCGGTAATCATTGTGGAACCGGAGAACAAGGCATCATCCTCAATCAGAGGCTTTTCACAGGTGCCCTGATGTTTGAAAGGACACTCTGCACTGGCCGGAAGGTTATCGTAGGCACAAACTTCACCCTGATAATGAATGTCGCAGACTTCCGTGGGAACTGTGTTTTCTGCGAAGTACTCCGTTCTGACGCATCCTAAGGCTTCACATAAACCGGGGAAAGGAAGCTTGCCGGATTTCGTACAAATCTGGGCCTGAACAATTCCGGAGGGCTTGTCGAATTCCCGGATGACTGTCAGATTCTCGTGAATACGTCCCATGATGGAACGCCAAAGCATTTTGGATACACCGGTATCATAATTGGGACGTTTGGTACGCATGGAAACATTGTTGTCGTATCCGGTCCAGGTGGTGCAGGTATAGTAGGGAGTAAAACCTGCAAACCATACATCATGGTATTCGGAAGAAGTACCGGTCTTTCCGGCAATTGCCATTTCCTTGCTGAACTGACAGGTACCGGTAGCAACCACATCCTGCATGGCACTGGTCAGGAGAAAGGCTGTGGTGTCTTTAATTACCCGGCGGCTGTCGGGATTCGTGTTGTCCAGAATCACATTTCCTTCCGAATCGGTAACGCGGGAGTAGAGCTTAGGTTCATTGTATAAGCCTTTGTTGGCAATTGCGGCATAGGCACCGCAGACCTCATAGGGAGATACTCCGTTGGTTAATCCGCCCAGAGCCAGAGGCTGTACAACGTCGGTCATCCATTTCCCGTTGACGTAGCGGCCTTCCTCCAGGGTGGTAAAGCCAAAGTTCTGCAGATAATCAAATCCCAGCTGGGGAGAGATTACGGTGAGTGTTTTTACTGCAATAATATTCAGGGAATCCTTGATAGCTGTACGGATGGACTTGATGCCTCGGTACGGAGTGGAACTGTCGTCATACCAGTTACGCACCGGGGTACCTCCCAGGTAATTAAAGGGAGCGTCCATGTATACGGTTGCAAGGGTCTGTCCGGCACAATCCAGTGCGGGTGCAAATGCCGCCAGCACCTTAAAGGTGGAGCCGGGAGAGCGCAGGGCGGAGGTGGCTCTGTTCAGAGTACGCCGTCCTTCCTTTGTGCCGCGACCGCCAACCAGTGCCACAACGTAACCGGTCCGCTGGTCCTCCACAACCACTGCGGACTGGGGCTGGGGGGTCAGCGTAACACGTTCATCATAATCCTCGTGATCCGGTGAAAGGCCCAGCTCATAAATCATGTTGTTCCGGTAATTGTCCACTGCCGCAATTGCAGCATCCTGGGAATCAAAGAGAAGACTGAAGCCCTTGTTGTTATTCATCTTGTACCAGCTTACCATGTTCTCTTTGCTGTAATTGTGCTTCTGCTTGTTATCGTCCACGATGGTCAGCTGATAGCTTAATAACCATTTGGAATCCCGGGGGAAGTTCTCCGGATTTACAAATTCTTCATCACAAATCTGCTGGATATCCGGGTCCATGGTGGATTCGATACGTAGGCCTCCGGAGGTTAACATGGTCTCAGCCATGCTCTGGGAGTAGCCGCCGATTTCAACCAGATCCTTTTTTACCTGAGCATATACCGCATCAGAGAAATAGGATGCGCTGGTGCTGGTGCTTGCCTTGTAGTCGGTGTCATACAGACCGATTCGTTTATAAACATCTTCGGTATCCGCAATGGCTTCATCGTATTCCTCTTTCGTGATGTATTCCCATTTTAACATTTTATCCAGGCAATCCTTACGTCGTTTGGCATTTCGTTCCGGATGGGTAATGGGATTGTATCCGGAAGGGTTCTGGGTAATACAGGCGATTACCGCAGCCTCGGAAATGGTCAGTTCACTGCAGGATTTTCCAAAGTAACGCAGGGAAGCCGATTCCACACCCAGAGTATTCTGACCCAGGTTAATGGCATTCATGTAACGAAGAAGAACTTCGTCCTTGGTAAAATTCTTGGAAATCTCAATGGCGAGATACTGTTCCTGCACCTTACGTTTTACCATTTTTACCAGATTATTGTTCTCGGAGGTCCAATCGGTAAAGATGGTGTTCTTTAACAGCTGTTGGGTAATGGTACTCGCTCCCTGCTTTTCCTTACCCATGGTTTTGATGAACTGATAGGCGGAACGAAGCAGACCCATGTAATCGATGCCGTTGTGCTGGTAGAAGCGTTCATCCTCAATAGCAACAAAGGCTTTCCCCAAATGGTCGGGAATCACATCCCAGCCTACCTGGATACGGTTGGAATTGGTACCTACGTACTGGTCCATTTCGTTCCCACGGCAGTCATATACGATGGTTGCCTGACCGGAAGCCACAACGTCACTCAATCGAATCTGCGGAGTATCCTCCAGAATTCCACGGAAAGCTCCGATGCCCAGTGCTGCAACACTCAGTCCCAGACCAACGAATCCTGCTAAAAGAAGTTTTAAGCCTGTGAGAGCGAATTTCCGCCCCCATTTCGGCGATTTTGCATTCAGTGCCCTTTGCTTGGAACGGACAC
>CALYSH010000055.1 GCA_945485625.1 uncultured Lachnospiraceae bacterium
AGACGCAAAATTAAGCGAAGATGTGATGGAGACTTATGAACAGACAATCAGATGCCGAATCAATACATTCTCACAGGTTGAAAAGAAAACGATGAAACGAAAAATATTTTATCTTATAACCACATCCCTTGTAACCGGACTTCTTCTTTTATCCGGCTGTGCCGGCAGGAAAACCGATGCTTCCAACAAATCACCGATTCAGATAGAGGAATACACCCAGCCCTCCACGGAAGAATCCTCCTTTGAGGCTACTGACACTTGGGAAGGTGAAATGCCGGACATTGAAGTTCCGGAAACAGAAGAGATTCCCCAGAAGAAGATTCACCTCATGGCCGTGGGCGACTGCCTGATGCATATGGGCGTGATCAACAGCGGAAAACAATCTGACGGTACATATGATTATGATTTTCTTTTTGAGAACCTGAAGGATTTCCTCAGTGTGGCTGATATTAAGGTCATCAATCAGGAAACCATACTGGGCGGAAACGAATTCGGCTTCTCCGGTTATCCTGCCTTCAACTCCCCCACCGAGCTGGGTGACAGTATCGCAGACTGCGGATTCAATGTTGTTCTTCACGCCAGCAACCATACTCTGGACAAGCGGCTGGAAGGAATCCAAAACTGTCTGGCCTTCTGGGAGAATCACCCGGGTGTACTGGTAGCCGGAATCGGTGAAAAGGACATTACCGGGCAGATACCTTTGTTGACGGTTGGAGAATACACATTTGCCATTCTGAACTACACCTACGGCACCAACCTGGAAACCTTTCCCGCTTACGCAGACGGCTACATGAACATGCTTTGTGACTGGGATCCGGAAACCCGTGTACTGGATTTCACCAAGCTGCGTCCCCAGGTACTGGAGGATATCCGTGCAGCGAAGGAAATTGCTGACATGGTAATCGTATTTCCCCACTGGGGCAATGAATATACCACGGAACCCACCATATATGAAAAGCAATTTGCCATGGCCATGACGGAAGCCGGTGCCGATCTCATTATCGGTACCCATCCCCATGTAATTCAGCCCATAGAATGGATTACTGCCGAAAACGGCAACACGTCCCTCTGCTACTATTCCCTGGGCAATTATGTATCCACCCAGTTAAAGCCCATTTGTATGCTGGAGGGAATGGCCTGGGTTACCTTCGAAGTAGGCGAGAACGGTCTGCAGATTGACACGGAAAACACCGGAGTGCTTCCGTTGGTCAATCATTACGGAAACGGCACTCCCAAACATAAAGGCACCTATTTTCTGGAGAATTACAGTGAAGAACTCACCGCTGCACATGCCGTATACAGCAAAGGCTTGAACTACCAAGAGCTCCTTCAATGGACTGACGAAGTCTTTGGTGACAACGTGCTTACCGTTGAAGAAGCTCTTGGAAGTATTGATTAATCTATAATTCTCTTAACGTCCAGAATCGGTTCCATGTCCACAGACGATGTGCAGATTCCTCTTCGTTTGTTCGCGGCATGGACGATCTGGTTGTCTCCGATGTATATTCCCACATGTGTACATTTCCCATTGCTACCATAACAGATGACATCGCCCTTTCTGGCATCTGCCAGAGAGATGCTCCTGCCGTCCGAATTCATCTGCCCGGTGGGAGTACGTCCCAGGATATAACCAAATTCCGCATAAATCAGCATGGTAAAGCCGGAGCAGTCCGTCCCGCCCGTCAGGCTGTTTCCGCCGGATTTGTACGGATTCCCCACAAACTGAAGG
The DNA here is from genome assembly GCA_945485625.1 of uncultured Lachnospiraceae bacterium. GTDB lineage: Bacteria > Bacillota > Clostridia > Lachnospirales > Lachnospiraceae > Acetatifactor. The sequence continues at coordinate 1,730 of CALYSH010000055.1, forward strand.
GCGTAGGTTACAATGGCATCCCGGAGTTCATCCATATCTGCGTAATTGGCAGCTGCTGCAGGCTTCTCACTGGGCTTTTGCGCCTCTTCCATGGCCTTCTGGGCAGCCTTACGCAGCTCCAGTTCCTTCTGTCTTTGCAGTTCCAGGCGTTCCTCCTCCATAGACACTGCATACCGGAACTCCTCCGTAACAGTAACATACTTGGAGGCGATATAACACTGCTCCATGTCCCGGTATTTCACCCGAAGCCACTCTCCACAGTCCTCCAGTACATTTACCTTCTCACCCTCACAGAGATACCCCACCGCATCCTGTTTTGTGGAGGGGTCCTTCCTTACATTTAACACCGAAATATCCACCCGGGCAATGCGTTGCACATAATCGTCAATGGCTGCCACCGCATCGTCTCCCGAAAGAAAGAAGCTGGCCTTTATATAGCCCTCCACCGAACCGGAAGAAATATGAAACCAGTCCATATTTTCCCCGGCAAGCTCCAACACCTCAGCCACGGAGCCCTGATAAATCTTCCCAAGAATTTCTCCGTCTGTACTTGGGAGGCTGCGCACATTCACATAACCCGGCACCTTGCAGAGGGCCAGTCTGGAATATTCCTCCTCCCGGGCCAGCCTTTCCTGAAGTGCCAAAAGCTCTTCCTCGGACAACTCATACACATAATCCCCAAAGGTCAGAGTGGCTCCCTCCACCCCGTCGTAGCACTCCCAGATGTCACACAGAGGCATCTGTTCCGTTTCTTCTATCCGATACACCGCAGGGGCAATCTCCGTGTCAGACTCCGGCTCCGCCGATGCCTCACCATCATACAGCAGTCCCAAATCACATAGCAGTTCTTCCTCCTGTGAAATGGCCCCCGGGGGTTCCTGCCCCGAACCGGCTGTGGTTATAGTCCGGTTATCCGAAAAGCTCCGGCAAAGAACAACCGATGCCACCAGGCATACAACACTTACAATTCGTTTTCTCATGTTTCTGTTATTCCTTCTGAAGCAGCTCCCTGTCGGGCTGCTCCGAAAATTCATACCTTACCAGCATCAGTCCCTTTGCAGGTGCGGTTGGTCCCGCTTTGCTGCGGTCTGCCGCTTCCAGCACCTCCTGCATGGACTGCGGCGACCGCTTTCCTTCGCCCACCTCAAGAAGTGTGCCTGCAATAATACGTACCATATTATATAAGAAGCCATTTCCGCACACATGAATAAGAACATAGGGACCATCCTCGGTCACCTCCGCCTGATACAAGGTACGCACAGTGGTCTGTACCTGTGCATCCGCCTGGCAGAAGCTCTTGAAATCATGCTCTCCTACCAGGTAAGAGGCCGCCTGATTCATAGCCTCCACATTTAATCTGCGGTAAGTAAAATGATGGTAGGACCGACCGATGGGAAAATCAAATTCTCCCCTGTAAATTCGATACTCATAGGTTTTTCGGCTCTCACAGTGCCTTGGATGCCAGTCCGGGCGCACCTCAAAGGACCTTTGGATACGGATGTCCTCCGGGAGCCCGGCATTCATCGCGTATGCAAACTTCTCCGCAGGCATCCGGCTCACCGTATCAAATACCGCAATATTACCCATAGCGTGAACTCCCGCGTCCGTTCTGCTGGCTCCGATTACCTCAGTGGGACAGCCTAACAGTCTCGTCAGACACGCATTCAATTCCGCTTCTATGGTGTTTCCATTATTCTGTATCTGCCAGCCATGATAATTGGTCCCGTCATAGGCCACCGTCAGGCATATCCGTCTGACGTCACTCTCCATCGTCCTCACTCCTTCATATCACCCCAGAGAAAGCCTTCCCACCACAATGCTGACTACCATATACACAACCAGTCCTGCGTAGGCAAGAAAATCCTTTTTCTTGTATATCAAGGGCTTCATTTTGGTTCTTCCCTCCCCGCCTCTGTAGCAGCGGGCCTCCATAGCCATAGCCAGATCGTTTGCACGTCGGAATGCGGAAATAAACAGTGGAACCAGCAATGGGACCAGTGCTTTTGCTCTTGCCAGCAGGTTTCCGTGTTCGAAATCTGCTCCTCTGGCAGTCTGTGCCTTCATGATTTTGTCCGTTTCTTCCATTAAAATCGGTATGAATCGGAGCGCAATGGACATCATCATGGCCACCTCATGGACAGGCACCTTAATCACCTTTAAGGGACTCATCATCTTCTCCATACCATCGGTCAGGTTGTTGGGGGTGGTGGTCAGTGTCATCAGGGAAGAACCGATTACCAGAAGAGTCAGACGAGCCATCATGGTCAGAGCCATCCGAACCCCTTCTGCTGTAATGGTAAGCTTCCACAGGGTCACCACCGGCGTACCCGGAGTCAGAAACAGATTAAACATCACTGTAATCATCAAGAGCATTAAAATTGCCTTCATTCCCTTTACCATAAAGCGGAAGGGTACGTGGGATAATTTCACGACAATGGCCAGAAACAGGGCTGCAATCAAATAACCCAGATAGTTTTTGAAGCAAAAAAGGGAAATAATGTACAACACCGTCCCCCCCAGCTTCACCCGGGGATCCAGGTCGTGTATATAAGATTTCGTCTGATAGTATTGTCCTAGGGTAATATCCCGAAGCATGTCCGTTTACACCTTTCTAATTCACTTTGCGTCCGGAACGCTTCAATGCGTTCACAATTTCGTCTGCGGCTTCATCAATGGTAGTAATGTCGGTATCCACCGGCAACCCTTCCTTCGCAAGGGCATGCATGATGTAAGTCACCTGCGGTGCCGCAAGCCCGATCTGCTCCAGCTCCTCATAATGACGAAAGACCTCCTTCGGTACATCATCATACATGACGTGTCCTTTATTCATAACGATGATACGATCCACGTATTCCGCCACATCATCCATACTGTGAGACACCAGTATAATGGTCATATTGGACTCATCCCGAAGCTTCTTCACCTGGCTTAAGATTTCCTCCCTGCCTTTTGGGTCCAGACCTGCCGTGGGCTCATCCAGGATTAATACCTTGGGTTTCATCGCCAAAACACCTGCAATCGCCACCCTTCTCTTCTGTCCTCCGGACAATTCAAAGGGGGACTGATAATAATACTCCTTATCCAGACCAACCTTCTGCAGCGCATCAAAAGCAAGAAGCTCCGTCTCCTTCCTGTCATAGCCCAAGTTCTTTGGACCGAAACAAACATCCGTAAATACATCAATCTCAAAAAGCTGATGCTCCGGATACTGGAATACCAGGCCCACCTTACTGCGAAGCTTTTTCAAATCATAATCCTTGTCGTAGATATCTTCCCCATCCACGTAAATATGGCCTTCCGTAGCCTTTAACAGACCGTTCAGATGCTGTACCAGGGTGGACTTTCCGGACCCGGTATGCCCGATAATTCCCAAAAACTGTCCGTCCGGAATCGTCAGACAGACATCATCCAAAGCCTTCTTCGCCGTGGGTTGATTGCTATCATATATATAGTTTACATGATCCAGAATAATCGACATAGTTTATCCTCTCTAAAACGCCTACAATGCCTTGATAGCCGCTGCAAGCTCCTCTGTGGTCAAAATACCGTTCGGAAGCTTTACGCCCCTCTTTTGCAGTTCATACGCCAGCAGAGTGACCTGGGGCACATCCAGACGAAGGCTCTTTAATCGTTCTACCTGGGAGAAAATTTCTCTGGGGGTTCCTTCCATGGCAATTTTCCCGGAATCCATCACATACACCCGGTCAGCATGAATGATTTCTTCCATATAATGAGTAATCAGAATGACCGTCATGCCCTCCACCTCATTCAGGGCGCGAACCGCACGGATAACCTCTTTCCGTCCGTTGGGATCTAACATAGCGGTGGGCTCATCCAGAATAATGCACTTGGGGTGCATGGCAAGAACGCCTGCAATGGATACCCTCTGCTTCTGGCCTCCGGAAAGCTTGTTGGGAGAATTCTTGCGATATTCATACATACCTACTGCGCGAAGGCTCTCCTCCACCCGTTCCCAGATCTCCTTTGTAGGTACACCCATGTTTTCCGGGCCGAAGCCCACATCCTCCTCTACCACCTGTCCGATGATCTGGTTATCGGGATTCTGGAATACCATGCCTGCCGTCTGACGGATATCCCAAAGAACGTCCTCGTCCTTCGTGTCCTTGCCGTCAACCCAGATGGTTCCCTCCGTGGGGTACAGTATTGCATTCATATGCTTTGCCAGAGTAGACTTTCCGGAACCGTTATGTCCCAGAATCGCTACGAAATCACCCTGCTTTATGTCCAGATTCACATGGTCAACGGCCGTGGAAATCCCCTCCACATTGCCTTCCTCATCCCGTCTGATATATTCAAATACAAGATCTCTTGCTTTCACAATCTTCATTTTGTTCTCCAAACGTTCAACAACTGTTTCTTTATTGTAGCCGCATCATGTCTATTTTACAAGAAGCTTTCCAAAAAAACAACCTTTTCTATGATTGAATTGACAATTCGCGTTCCTGAATAAATCCATTTTGGGGAAGCCTATGCGCCGATTGCTCCGGTTCTCAATGACTATCATCCGGCACAGCTTGAAATCTATATGATGATGTGGTACACTCTGTTACACATATAATCTTAGCAGATATTCTCTATAGGAAAATGCTAAGCCCAAACAGATTACGAAATGCGGGGGATTCATATGAATACAAATAAACAAAAGCTGATAAAAGCCCTTCTCATATTACTGGGAATCATCCTCTTAGTGGGATTTCTCCGCGTCACCCTGAACCGAAACTCCATGTCGCTTTCCGACTATGATAAAATGTATCAGGAAAGTAAATAGAGTGAACGAAGCTTCCTATGCTACAAAAAAAGCAGGTTGATTTCTCAACCTGCTTTCCTTATAACTCTTATACAAGCTCCAATACAACTTCCATTGCAGCATCACCCTTACGCAAACCAATCTTTACGATTCTGGTGTAACCACCCTTACGATCTGCATACTTGGGTGCATACTCATCAAAAAGCTTTGCAACCAGATCTACTTCCTTCTGGTCTTTCTTCTTGTTGGAAGTAACCATATTGCCGTCCTTATCCTTTACCAGAGAATTGGTTGCAGGATTGAGAACCTTCAACATCTGACGTCTTGCATGTAATCTGGAAGGCATATCCTTCTTGATTTCCTTCTCAACGGTCTCGAACTTGGTAACCTTCTTACCGTCAACAACTTCCTTTACTCTCTTACCGTCCTTATCCTTTACAGGAACCTTAGCAGTAACCTTAACCATCTCATAGTTGTCTTTTTCCTTAACAGCTAATGCGATGAGTCCTTCTGCAATCTTCTTTACTTCCTTAGCCTTAGCCTCGGTGGTAACGATTCTGCCGTTGTTGATCAGTGCAGTAACCTGATTTCTTAATAAAGCTTTTCTCTGAGCAGAGGTTCTGCCCAATTTTCTGTACATTGCCATAGTATTGTTCCTTTCTCCACAGATGGCACATTCGGCCACGCTCTTTGGTCTTACTTACCGAATGCGAAATAATTACCATTTAGAGATAACACCCTCCCGCGCCATTTGGTCTCACCGGTCCGGCATATCCAACATTGATTAGTTCTCATCACTGGGATTCAACTGAAGTCCCAGCTCTTTCAGCTTCGCCAATACCTCTTCCAAAGACTTGCGACCAAGGTTACGAACCTTCATCATATCCTCAGAAGTCTTATTGGTCAACTCCTCAACCGTATTAATACCTGCTCTCTTCAAGCAGTTATAAGAACGAACGGACAACTCAAGCTCGTCGATGCTCATCTCAAGCACCTTCTCCTTCTCGTCATCTTCCTTCTCAACCATAACCTCTGCAGTCTTAGCATTCTCAGAAAGATCAATGAACAGATTCAAATGCTCGCTGAGAACCTTTGCTGCAAGGCTTACTGCCTCATCGGGAGCTAAAGTACCGTTGGTGAATACATCCAGAGTCAGCTTATCGAAATCGGTAATCTGGCCCACACGGGTATTCTGAACAGTCACATTAACTCTCTCAACAGGAGTATAGATAGAATCGACTGCGATTACACCAATCGGAAGCTCATCATTCTTGTTCTTATCAGCACTCACATATCCACGACCCTTTGTGATGGTCAGCTCCATGTAAAGCTTTGCATCTTTTCCGTTCAGGGTTGCAATCACCTGATCGGGGTTCAGAATTTCAATATCCTGATCTGCCTGGATATCGGATGCTCTTACTA
>CALYSH010000056.1 GCA_945485625.1 uncultured Lachnospiraceae bacterium
CGGGTGGAATCGGTACGAAGGTAGGTAATCAGACCAATCGTTCCCTCTCCCTTGATATCCACACCTTCATAGAGCTGCTGGGCCAGCCGCATGGTCTTTGAGGTAGAGAAATTCAACACCTTGCTGGCTTCCTGCTGTAAAGTAGATGTGGTAAAGGGCAACGGCGCTTTCTTGGAACGCTCGGACTTCTTCACCTCTGCCACACGATAGACGGCTCCTTCAATCTGATCCAGAACAGTCTTCACATCTGCCTCACACTTTAATTCCTTCTTCTGATCCCTGGTGCCATAATACTTTGCTGTCAAAGGCTTCTTCTCCCCGGCAAGCTTCAGATTCACTGCCAGGCTCCAATATTCCTCCGGAATGAAATCTTCTATTTCCTTCTCCCTGTCACAGATAATGCGGAGTGCTACCGATTGTACTCTTCCGGCACTTAATCCACGCTTAATCTTTTCCCACAAAAGAGGAGAAATACGGTAACCAACCATTCGGTCCAGCATACGTCTTGCCTGCTGCGCATCCACCAGATTCATGTTAATCTCCCTGGGATGCTTGATGGATTCCTTTACAACATTTTTGGTAATTTCATTAAAGGTAATACGATAAACCTTTTTATCCTCCAATTTCAAGGCATAATACAAATGCCAGGAAATCGCCTCTCCCTCACGGTCCGGGTCAGTTGCAAGATAAATCTTGTCCGCCTTCTTCACTTCTTTTCGAAGCGCCGCCAGTAAATCCCCCTTCCCCCGAATGGTAATATACTTGGGTTCATAATCATCCTCCGGCGAGAATCCCAGCTGACTCTTGGGCAGATCTCTCACATGTCCGTTACTGGCAACAACCTCATAATTGCTGCCCAGAAACTTCTTGATTGTCTTTATTTTGGAGGGTGACTCCACAATCACTAAATTCTTTGCCATTTCCAGTCTCCAAGTTTCCAACAAAATATCTTCTCGGTTTGTAGGCACGCCACGCCAATCGCCACCCACTATACACTAAAAAAAAAACGTATGCAAGGTTTTTTTTCAGATTTTATTTTTCATTAAGATTTCCCTCTTCTTTTTGTTTATGCAAAACTTCTGCAAAAAAGACCCGTTTTTATTCCATGTCATTTCGATATGCTTTCATAAACAAGGAGTTTCGCAAGCGAAACTCCTTGTTCAAGACCATTATTCCCACACCCACGATTTTCCATCCCGCTCCCCTCTGCTTCATCACCAGAGGAGCAAATCCAAAGCTTTCCCCCTTAACGCAGGTCAAAATATCAGTTTATAGAAACAGGTCAATGGAGGGCATCGCAGAACCGTTCTCCGGATACACCGGGGATACAGCAGCTCCCCATGAAACGTTTTGCGTTGGGACACTTCCGCCCTCTGGCTTCTCCAGATGTTCAAAATACGCCTTCAGATATTCGGAATCTGCCTTCACAATTTCCTTCATCTCTTTATTGCGGTGTTTGATTTTCATCATCCGAAGGTCTGCCGGGTCCATATCCCCCTTCACAACTTCCAAGGATTCCGATAGCTCCTCCAGGCCCATATCCTCCAGGAGTGCCTGCATTTCCTCCGAGAAATCATCCATCAGAGCCTGCATCTCATCTTCGAACCACTCTTCCGGACTAAAATCCTGAAATACCGCTTTCAGGGAATCCTCCTCCGAACCCTCTTCATTCAGATCATTCTCCGAAAAGTCTGAATTCTCCCGGTCCTCACTCTTCTTTATTTCCTCTTCCACATTATAATCTGCACAGACGCCGCAGGCCTTCGCCAGCTCCTCCTCTTCCAGATGCTTCACCTTTTTCCGGGCAACCCGCTCCATGGCCTTTGCATGGTTGATTGCAGCCTCCAGTTCTTCGCTGTCGCTGCCTCCCCTTTGCTTTTCCTGCTTTAACCGGAGCACCTCCCGTTTCGCCTGACCAACCACCTGTCTTGCGCTGGCAGAGGTTTTACTCCGCATGATTTGTGCGGAAAGGTTTTTAAACTGATACTTCAGCTTCTTCACTTCCAAAGAGGCATCCTTCAGCTGTTGTCTCTTTGCTTTCAGGTTCTCTCCGTAGTTTAATGTGGAAGAAAGAATCCCCGCACCATTCTTACACACGGCAAAAGGATTGTTTTCACCCTGCTTACTGTCCCATAGCATTTTCCGGACTCCCTGGGCAGTCATCTTTTCTTCCATCCCAAAGGGATTTCCTGTGTTCTCCATCCGGGGAAACGCACCACACTTCTTCACTGCTACTCCCCAGACATTGTTTGAAACAGACTGATTGACTCTCATACCCATCACCTGACACTTCCCGGATTATCCTCTGAAATCAATATTCTGTCCAAGCTGCTTCTCATACTCGGTCTGTACTTCATTGCTCCTATTGTCAAATGAATAATCATTTATCTTCTGGAGCAATTCCTCCACCGAATCCGCTGAGAAAGTTATGGTATTCTTCTCTTCATCTGCCTCAGCGGTCTGTTTCTCCTTTAATCTCTCCTCTGCTTTTTTCTTTGCTTCCTTCTTCTCGGCAGCCTTCCTGTCTGCCCGATTCTGCTGCATTTTCTTTTCGATTCGCGCCTTCTGATCAGCGGATGATTTCTTCAGAACCGCAAACAACGAAGTGGTTCCGTTATCATTCACCTGAATTCCAAAGCCTTTGATATTGGCCCCTGTCTTCTCCAAGCCGGTCTTCAACTGTTGAATCCGGGACGCCGCACCACTTAAGATACCCTCATACTGCGCGCGATACCCACTATCCGAAGCCATGCGCTCTATTTTTTCTTCATCTATCAATACCACTGTTTTGAAGCCATTGGCGTACTTCGCCGCATTGGCCTTTGCATTTTCTTTCTCCTCAGAGCTTACCAGAATGAACTCATAATTTCCAAATTTCTTTTTCAACTGTTCATAATACTTCCCGGCCTTCTCCGAAAGTTCCGGCTTTCCGATGGTCCTGCCATAATCTGCCTGTCGCAAAGCCTTTTCCCCTGTGCTTTTCCCAATTCCATTCGTCCCGGTTCCCTGCGCTTCCCCCAGAACCTTCTGTGCCGCATAGGCACCTACTGCACTGTTGCTGTTCACTGCTCCTGTCATGTTATTCTTCCTCCTTGAATTCATGCATCTGAAAATCCGTTTTCAGTACCAAAAATAAGACTCTTATATAGAATCTATATCATATATCGGATTCCGGAGGATAAAGATTACACTTTTTCATCTCAAAGAGCACAAAAAAAGCCTATTTACCAATTTGATAAATAAGCTTTTCATACGCAGCTGATAGGGGAATCGAACCCCTGTTTTCGCCGTGAGAGGGCGACGTCTTGACCGCTTGACCAATCAGCCATTTCAAGCACCGCATCTGCGGTACTTGGATATAATAATACATTTATCTCAAAATTGCAAGCATTTTTTTGAAAATTTATTAAATTTATTTTTCTGCCCGATTTTACGGACTTTTTCAGTCCATCAAACAAAATCAAACAGGCTGATCTGATTGCTCTCCGGCAGTTTTCCCAAAAGGCCGAGACGATCCATCAGGTCACAGACGGTCTGGGATACCTTCGTTCTGCTCTTGAAATCATCCTTGGACAGGTAGGGTCCGTCCTTGGACGCCTCCATTACTGCATCCGCCGCCTTCTCTCCCATTCCTTCAATACTGGTCAGGGATGGCATCAGCTTTCCGTCCACTATCTGGAATAATCTGGAATGGGCACGGAAAATATCAATCGGGGCAAATTCAAATCCTCTTGCGTACATTTCCTGAACGATGCGCATATCACTGTAGGCATCCTTCTCCTTATTGGAAAGGGTATCCTCTCTCTTTTTATAATCTGCCATGACCGCCTCCAGATGTGCCTTCCCCTGACACATAATCTCATAGGAAAAGGCCTTGGCACGGATACTGAAGAATGCCCCGTAATAGGCCAGGGGGTAATGGACCTTACAATAGGCAATTCGCCAGGCCATCATAACATAGGCAGCCGCATGGGCCTTGGGGAACATGTACTTGATTTTCTTACAGGACCCGATATACCACTCCGGCACATCGTGGGCCCTCATATCCTCCACCCATTCATCCCACTTATCACACTTTCCCTTGGCAACGGTCCCTTTTCGAACCGCCTCCATAATCTTGAAGGACTTCTCAGACTCCACCCCCTTACTGATCAGATAAGTCATAATATCATCACGGGTACAAATTGCGGTAGAAATAGTGGCAATACCGGATTTAATCAAATCCTGGGCGTTCCCCAGCCATACATCCGTACCATGGGACAGTCCGGAAATACGTACCAGATCCGAGAATGACTTCGGCTGTGCATCAATAACCATCTGCATGGCAAAATCCGTTCCGAACTCCGGAATACCAAGTGCACCCAGCTTTGTCCCTCCAATCTGATCCGGGGTAACGCCCAGTGCATCCGTATTCTGGAACAGACTCATCACATCCTTTCCATCCAGCGGAATGGTGATGGGATCAATTCCGGTCAGATCCTGCAGCATACGAATCATGGTAGGATCATCGTGTCCCAGAATATCCAGCTTTAACAGGTTATGATCAATGGAGTGATAATCAAAATGTGTGGTTATGGTGTCCGTGGTCATATCGTTGGCAGGATGCTGCACCGGAGTAAAGGAATTGATGTCCTGCCCCAAAGGAAGTACCACAATACCGCCGGGATGCTGTCCCGTGCTTCGTCTGACACCGGTACATCCCGCCGCAATCCGTTCCATTTCGCTGCGACGTTTTACCTTCCCGCGTTCCTCGAAATAATGCTTCACATAACCATACGCCGTCTTATCCGCCAGAGTACCGATGGTACCTGCACGGAAGGTCTGCCCGGCGCCGAAGATAACCTCCGTATATTTGTGCGCCTTGGACTGATACTCTCCGGAGAAATTCAAATCAATATCCGGCTCCTTATCTCCCTTAAAGCCCAGGAAGGTTTCAAAGGGAATATCAAAACCGTCCTTGTTTAGCTTCTCCCCGCAGACCGGACACATTTTATCCGGCATATCCACACCTGCCTTACCGGCGTATGCCTTCACCTCATCACTGTCAAAGTCCACATAATGGCATTTGCTGCAATAATAATGGGGACTTAAGGGATTTACCTCTGTAATTCCCGCCATGGTTGCCACAAAGGAGCTTCCCACAGAGCCTCTGGAACCAACCAGATACCCGTCCTCCACGGATTTCCACACCAGTTTCTGTGCAATGATATACATAACGGCAAATCCGTTACTGATAATGGAATGCAGCTCTCTCTTTAAGCGCTCCTCTACAATCTCCGGCAAATCCGGACCATAAAGCTCATGGGCCCTGTTGTAGCAGATCTCCGTAAGCATCTTATCACTGTCCGCAATCACCGGGGGACACTTGTCCGGGCGGACCGGAGCAATGCACTCAATCATATCCGCTATCATGTTGGTGTTTTTCACCACAATTTCATAAGCCTTATCGCTTCCCAGATAAGCAAACTCCTCCAGCATCTCCTCCGTGGTATGTAAATACAAAGGAGCCTGTTCATCCGCATCCGTAAAGCCCTTTCCGGCCATAATGATTCGCCGGTAGATTTCATCCTCCGGATCCAGAAAATGCACATCACAGGTGGCTACCACCGGCTTATGGAACTGCTCTCCCAGTGCCACAATCCTCCGGTTCAGATTCTGAATATCCTCTATCGAATTTACGGTGCGAATCTTTTCCGAGGCAATCATAAACTGATTGTTTCCGGTAGGCTGAATCTCCAGATAATCATAGAAGGATACGATCCGTGCAATCTGTGCATCCGTCTGCCCATCCAGCAGGGCACGGTACAGCTCTCCCGCCTCACAGGCGCTTCCGATAATCAATCCCTCCCGGTACTTCATGATCAGGCTCTTGGGCACTCTGGGATGACGGTGAAAATAGGTCAGGTGGGACTGGGAAACCAAACGGTATAAATTGGTTCTACCCATATCATTCTTCGCCAGAATAATCACATGATAGGAGGAGGATTTTCTCACCAGCTCCACACTGCTGTCTCCCAAAGCATTCAGCTGGGCCAGCGTGGTAACCTGGTCCTCTGCGAGCATCTGAATAAACTTCACAAAAATATGAGCAGTACATTCCGCATCATCCACCGCCCGGTGATGGTTCTCCAGGGATACCCCCAGAGTCTTGGCTACCGCATCCAGGGTATGCTTTGCCTGATCCGGCAAGAGCACTCTGGCAATTCCCACGGTATCTACATAGGTGAAGTCATCGGAATATCCCTGTCTCCTACAGTTTTCCATAATAAAGCTCATGTCAAAGCCCGCATTATGCGCAACCATCACGCAACCCTGACAAAAATCCAGGAATCTGGGAAGAACCTCTTCGATTTCCTCCGCATCCATGACCATTTCATCAGAAATTCCGGTCAGCTTCTCAATTTCAAAGGGAATGGGCACCTTGGGATTCACAAAGGTAGAAAACCGGTCCACAATCTCTCCCCCGGACACCTTTACCGCACCGATTTCGATAATCCGGTTATTCACCGGTGAAAAGCCTGTGGTTTCGATATCAAATACCACAAAGTCCTCATCCAGCTTTTGTCCCTTCTCCCCGGTGACGATTTCCTTTAAATCATCCACCAGATAAGCCTCCACACCGTACAGAATCTTAAAGAAATCCTGTTTGTCCGGATTGGAATCCCCCGCCTCTTTTCTCTTGTTCTTTTCCGCCTTCCACAAATCATCCCACACATGATTTGCATCCGTAAAGCCCTGTACTGCGCCATGATCCGTGATGGCAATGGCGCGATGCCCCCATTTGTATGCTCTCTTCACGATATCACTGGCCTCCGAAACGCCATCCATATCGCTCATTTTCGTGTGACAATGAAGCTCTACACGCTTATGCAGGGCGGTATCGGAACGGGCAACCCGGAAGTCACTGATTTTCTTTATTCCGGTCAGTGAACTGATGGTCAGCTCATGGTCAAATTTATCCATCATGGCAATTCCCTTGACCTTGATAAAGCTTCCTGCCTTAAGTCCACCGGTCAGCTCAGCCACCTGCTCGGTTTTCACAAACAGCTTTATGGTAATGGTATCGGTAAAATCCGTAATATCAAAGCTCACGATGGTCTTTTCATTCTTAATGTCCCTGGTTTCCAGCTTTGTGATCTGTCCGCGGACGGTCACTTCACCGATTTCTCCGATAATCTCCTCAATGGGAAGGGCTTCCTCCTCAATGTCCCTGCCGTAAATCACGTCCGGATTGTCCGAATGCTTTAAGGGACGATTATAAGAATCATTTTTGGAAAAGCTTCCCTTCTTCCCGAACTCCCCACTCTTTTTGCCTTCAAAGGAGGATGTACTTCCGGTTTTCTTCTGTTCCTCCGTTTTTTTGGCTTCCTTGGCATGTTCCTGTTGTTTTTCCTCTGCAGGTTCCTCCGTTGCGTTCTCCCCGGTGTTCTCCCCATCCCGACCCAGACGCTTTTCAATTTCTGCCACCTTCAGCCGGATTCGTTGCTCATCCTCCCTTGCAAACTTCTCCTCCGTCACCTGACGATATTCCACCGTCATGGTCACTCCAAGGCCAAATCGTTCATTGAACACCTTGTCCAGTACCCGAAGCAAATCCTCCTCCAGACTTCTGGTCAATACAGAGTCCTCCAGATTAAGCAGTATCTTCGTTTCCTCCGGAAAGGTAATTTCCGCTTTCTTGAAGGCTGAGTATTCCATGTGATTATAATCCCTCAGTTCCTCCAGAATACTATCCCGATACGCATCCAGTAAAGCATCCGGAGTGTACTGGGCAGAAAGAGCGAACCGCTCATGAATATGAATTGCAATTGGAGTGGATGCAAAAAGCTGTTTTTTGATTTCACGCTCTAAAACCCTGATATCCTTCTTCTGTATTAACTTTGTACTGTATACATAGATTTTTAAAAAGGTTTTCCTT
>CALYSH010000057.1 GCA_945485625.1 uncultured Lachnospiraceae bacterium
AATTGTTGATATCAAGCAGGGTAACCGCATCCTGGGATACGCAGGTACCGATGAACTCGGAGAGACATCCGTAGATATCTACCTCACAGGATACAGGGATACCCATACCGGTTAAACGGCTGTTTACGTAGCAGGGTACGAAACCGAACTGGGTCTGGAATGCAGGCCAGCACTTACCGGCGATTGCAACATACTTTCTGTAACCTCTGTGTGCCTCAACCCAGTCAAGAAGGGTCAGCTCATACTGAGCAAGCTTCTTAAGAATCTCAGGCTTCTTGTTGCCTGCGCCAAGCTCAGCTTCCATCTCTGCAACCTTAGCAGGGATTCTCTCATCCCCTGCATGCTTGTTGAAGGCTTCGAACAGGTCAAGCTCGGAGTTCTCCTCAATTTCAACACCCAAGTTGTAAAGCTGCTTAATGGGAGCGTTACATGCAAGGAAGTTCATAGGTCTGGGACCGAAGGAAATGATCTTCAGGTCGGAAAGTCCGATGATTGCTCTTGCGATGGGAAGGAACTCTTTGATCATATCAGCGCACTCCTCAGCAGTACCTACAGGGTACTCAGGGATGTATGCCTTAACATTGCGAAGCTTTAAGTTGTAGCTTGCATTCAGCATACCGCAGTATGCATCTCCACGACCGTCCATAAGGTCGTTCTGGCTCTCCTCTGCTGCTGCAATGTACATTGCAGGACCATCAAAGTGCTTAGCAAGCAGGGTCTCGGAAATTTCAGGGCCGAAGTTTCCAAGGTATACGCAAAGTGCGTTACATCCTGCCTTCTTGATATCCTCAAGAGCGTTCACCATATCGATTTCGCTCTCGATGATGGTAACAGGGCACTCATAGATATCAGCAGCGCCGTATTTCTTTGTGTAAGCATCAACCAATGCTTTTCTTCTGTTGATGGTAAGGGAAGCAGGGAAGCAATCACGGCTTACACCAACAATACCAACTTTTACCTGAGGTAAATTGTTCATTTTAAATATCCTCCTTAAGATAATTTGTTTTAATTTATGCTCGCAGGCCAACGGCCTGAGGCTTACTTCATTATTCGTTTACATTAAGGTTCTTTCCCTTAAGTCCAAGGAAGCTTCCTGCATCCAGGCCACCCTCTGCATGTCCGATTAACCACTTGTTCACAGCGGTGATCAGTGCATCCTCACTGGGAGCGGTGCCGTCTGCATTCACCTTTGCGTGTGCAGTCTTCAAAGGATAGTTGGTTCCCTTGGGCAGTACAATACCCACCTGGAAGCCCTCACCCTTTACGCCGCAGGGTGCATAGTGCAGTGTGGTAGCAAATACCTCTACTGCAGTACCTGCAGGTAAGAAGAATGCCTTTACCTTGGAGGTATCATAGGTGAAGTCCTCCTCCACATCCGCCAAAAGACCAAGCATCAAAATAGCATCGGTAGCTGCTACATTGATTTCGGAGTCACGATGGTACTCCAATGCGTTCAGCATCTCGTTATGTCCGTTGCAGTATCCGATCTGGATCGGCATTTCACCATAGGTGGTATCAACGAGAGCCTTCATGGTTTCTGTAGCCTCCAGGGCTGCTACACTGGGCTCGTATACGACTCCCTCGGGAATGTCTGTCTTCTTCAGTGCATCCACAAGGGGTGCGAAGTCCACATTGGTTACGACTCTTCCGTAGCAACGGAATTCTGCATCATTTACAGATAAAATCTTCATGTTTTTCTTCCTTTCTGTTTTTATTCACTCGCCCGTCGGCGAGATTCGGTTTCGCTCGCCCGTCGGCGAGTTCCGGTTTCACTCGCCGGGAGATGAAGAGTTTTTGTTTTCTCCGTCCGGTTGGATATTTTTTCCCTAAAACCCTTACTTACGGGAAAAAACACCACAACCGTCCATCGAACAAAATCTCTTCATCTCCCGGCTCGAGGTTATTTATGCCCCGCTTGAACAGGATTCATAATTCTCCCGACTGGAGGAATTTCACAACTCCCCCGACTGACGGCAGCAATGTTTTTTTCCGTAAGTAAGGGGTTTAGGAAAAAATGATTCTGCCGACTGGAGGGGATAAAAATACAATTACTGGATTTTGTTGAAAAGCTCCTTGCATGCAGGGTAGATTTCCTTAAACTGTGCATAGCGAGCTTCGTACTTGGCAACCAATTCGGGATCGGGGTCTACGGTGTCTACAATCTTAACGACCTTAGCTGCGATTTCCTCGACGGACTTGTACTCGCCGCAGGCAACTGCTGCCAGCATTGCACCACCCATTGCAGGTCCTTCTTCGGACTCGATTACATCCACCTTCAGATTTAAGATATTTGCGATCATCTTCTTCCAGAGAGGACTCTTTGCACCACCGCCGCAAATCTTGGTTCTCTCAAGCTTGATACCCAGGGACTTGGCAACCTCTAAGGAATCACGAAGAGCAAAGCCTACGCCCTCCAGAACGGCCTGGGTCATATCTGCTCTGGTGGAATCCATGGTCATACCGATAAAGGTAGCTCTTGCGTTGGGATTATTGTGAGGAGAACGCTCACCCATCAGATAAGGCAGGAAGAATACATGGTTCTCACCAAGCTTCTCAATTGCCTTCTGCTCCTCTGCATAATTCTTGGTGCCGATGATTTCATCCATCCACCACTTGTTGCAGGATGCGGCACTCAGCATACATCCCATAAGATGATACTTGCCATCTGCATGTGCGAAGGAATGAAGTGCATTGAACTTATCTACTCCGAAGTTCTTGGAGGAGATGAAGATGGTTCCGCTGGTACCCAGGGAAATATTACACATATTATCGCCTACAGTACCGGTACCTACAGCTGCTGCCGCATTATCGCCGGCACCTGCAGCTACGATACAGGTTGCAGGAATACCAAGCATCTCTGCCACCTCAGGAAGCACCGTACCAACCGCTTCATAGCTCTCATAGCACTTAGCAAGCTTATCTTCGGAAATACCGCAGATTTCGCACATCTCCTTGGACCACTTACGATTCTTTACGTCAAAGAGAAGCATGCCGGATGCATCGGATACATCGGTGCAGTGAACACCGGTCAGCTTGTATGCGATGTAATCCTTTGGAAGCATAATCTTCTCAATCTTTGCGAAGTTTTCAGGCTCCTTGTTCTTTACCCACAGAATCTTCGGTGCGGTAAAGCCGGTGAAGGAAATGTTTGCTGTATACTCGGACAGCTTCTCCTTACCGATTACGTTGTTCAGATAGTCACACTCCTCAAAGGTTCTGCCGTCATTCCACAGAATAGCGGGACGGATGACCTTATCCTCCTTGTCCAGAATTACCAGACCGTGCATCTGACCACCAAAGCTGATACCTGCAATCTGGCTCCTGTCAGCATCCTGAATCAGCTCCTTAATACCGATTACGGTCTGCTCCCACCAGTCCTCAGGCTTCTGCTCGGACCAACCGGGATGAGGGAAGTACAAAGGATACTCCTTTGATACGATATTCTTAATCTTGCCCTCACTGTCCATCAAAAGCAATTTCACAGCTGATGTTCCTAAATCAACACCGATGTATAACATAAAAAACCTCCTTTAATGATTAATGATTCTTTTCATGCACCGCAAAGCACTATCTTAATCATATATTTTTTGTCGAAAAAAATCAAGTGTGCCGCCTCGGAAACATGCACTTATTTTCTACAAAACCAAGCCTACTTTATCGGAATCCAGACCTTCATTTCCCCTTCCTTGCGATTGTCCCATGCATAGTAGGGAATCAACTTGATATCCACCGTTTTTTCCCTGCTCTTCACATACTCGGTATAAAGGCTGTCTTCTCTCGAATCCTCCTCCATACGAAGTCCCGGGACATGAAGAGAAATGGTTCTGTGTCCGAATTCCATATCATTTTCCACCGCTATTTTGCTAAGCCTGGAGGAATCCACACTGACAAGCTGAAGTTCACTTCCGTTGTCCGCCTCTTCCATGCAATAACAAACGGGCCCCCGCAGGAAAGCTACCCTATTGGTGTTCTCCCACACTGCGGAATTCGAACGCATGATGCGAACCTCCAAGGGGAAATCCAGACAAATGCAATCCTCATCCTGCCAATCGTCTGTCAGATACAGATACCCGTTCTCCATTCTCACAAACTCGGAATCATTGGCCATATCCTCTGACAAGCCCTGAGGAGTCAAATGAAACTTCTTTGATTTATGGTTGGTGTGTGTACTGCAAATTTCAACCTTTGCCTCCTTCACCCAACCGGGAATACGGAATGCCAGAGTTCCTCTCACCGGGCTGTCAACGTGCAGATTAAACTCTATATGGCCGTCCCAGGGATAATCTGTATTCACCTGTATATCCAGGGTTTTCTCCCCGAACTGTTTGGAAACCAGACTGCCCAGATACAGGTGGGTATACAGGACGTCCTCACTCTCCGTATAAGCATATGCGCCCAAAGAGCTTACGATTCTCGCAATATTGGGCGGGCAGCATGCACAGCCGAACCACTTCTGGCGTATGGGCTTTACATGATACTTTCTTTCATCCTTTTTGCAGGCCTCGGGGCGTACATCCAGCGGATTTACATAGAAGAAGCTCTTTCCGTCCAGCGCCATACCTGCAAGCACGGTGTTGTACAAAGCCTGCTCCATCACATCGCCGTACTGGTTCTTTGCCTCTATCTGAAGCATACGTCTTGCGAAGAATGCCAGACCGATTGCGGCGCAGGTCTCTGAATACGCGGTATCATTGGGCAAATCGTAAGCAAAGGTAAATGCCTCACCCAGATGACTGCTGCCGATACCACCGGTAATATACATTTTTTTCTGTACGATATCCTTCCAGATTTCACGGCAAGCCTTTAGCAGGGACTCATCCTGCTTCAGTCTGGCCACATCCGCCATACCGCTGTAGAGGTACACGGCACGAACGGCATGTCCTACCGCCTCTGTCATATCCCGCACCGGCATATGGGCCTGATGGTAATAGTCCTTTGAATCCGGCGAAGGCTTATGATAAGGGCGTCCCTCATAAGCGTTGCGGGCTTCCTCTTCCACATCAAAATAATTAGGGCTCTGTCCTCTCATATCCAGGAAGAAGCAGCTTAAATTCAAATACTTCTCTTCCCCGGTCAGTTCATAAAGTCTGGCCAGTGCCATCTCGGCAATTTCGTGTCCCGGATAGCCTTTACATTTCCCCTCTTCATAGCCGAAATAGGAAGCAATGAAGTCACCGTATCGCATGGCCGCGCGAAGCAGCCTGTCTTTCCCGGTCGCCTCATAATAGGAAATCGCCCCCTCCAGCAAATGTCCGAAGCAATACAGCTCGTGATGATCGCGAAGATTGGTAAAAATCCGGTCCATTCCGTTTATGATGTAATAGGTATCCAGATAACCGTTGTCTGCCTGGGCATTGCATACAATGTCAATGGCCTCATCTGCGGTACGCTCCAATTCCTCGTCGGGACAGTTTATCAAAGAATAACCAACCGCCTCAATCCACTTGGAGAAGTCACTGTCCTGGAACACAAAACCATAGAATTTATCCGGTTCCGGCTCCTTTCCTTCCTCCGGCAATGCATTAAAGCCACGGAAGGAGTACACAGGCTCCACAAAATCCTTCTGGGTATGCTTCTTGCGCAAAAGCTCTCCTGCCACCTTAAAGTTACGCATACAATAGCTGGGGGCGGCATCCGGCACTCTGTCATTCAATGCCTCCCACTGATAGGGAATGACCTCTTTACGAACCAGCTCCTGCTCTCTGCCCCAGAATTCGTCCGTTATCTGAATAGCCTGTAACCCCAGAGGCTTACTAAATAGCTTACTATCCATATATCATCCTCGCATTTCGCAATCTGTTACTGTTTCAACCCATAAATACATGCTTATGCCTATTCTATCATTTCAAAATATGTGTCGCCACATGAAAATTGCCATTCCAATCGCGAAATATTGCCACATTTTATCCTTTTTTTCCACAGAGGTTCGCAATACGCAAAACAGTTATCCACAACTTTTTCTTTTTTGTCTGACACACTTGTCACTTACAACATCTTGTGGTATAATTTTTAACAGAAATACGAAATGTTGTTATTTGGCAAAAGAAAGAAGATACCGGAGAAAAAACCATGAACCTTTCCGATTTGGGTAGAAATGCATATATGTTAAAGGGTTCTCTTGCCAAGAGAGGATATATGAGATGGTGGCACTCCTTTACCGGGAAAGAAGAGAGCTCCGGAAAGGAACGCACCTTTTTTATTGAATATTTTCTGATAAACCCGGGCTTGGGAGGAGATACTCCTATTTTCGGGCAACACCCCCACTATAAAAAGAAAGGCATGAAGCCCTCCTACTGTATGATTAAGGCAGGCGCCTACCCCACTGGGGAAGAGGAAGGCGTGGAGCTTCATGCATATTTCCCGGCAAACGCATTACACGTGGCCCAGAAGCCCTTTCATTTACAAATAGAGGAAAATGAGTGCAGCGAAGACCGCATCCGGGGATATGTGGATGTCACAGATCAGGATGCCTCCTATCCCTTCCTCATGACCGATTCCGGCGTCATGGAGTGGAACCTGGAACTGAATAAATCCATTGCCTGTCACACCGGTCCCATCGCAGGCCGCCTTTCCAGCTTTTTCAACGCCCTGGATACCTTCTGGCATGCAGAGGGCATTCAGACCCAGTATCGCGGCACCGTCACCTTAAACGGAGTATCTTATCGGGTGGATGTAGAGAGCAGCTACGGCTATGCGGACAAGCACTGGGGCCGCAATTACAATCACCCCTGGCTCCAGCTCTCCTCCTGTCACTTATTCAGCCGGAAAACCGGCAGGGAATTAAAGTATTCCGCTCTGGCGGTGGAGGGCTGCTGTCCCAGATTCCTCTGTTTTTCCCTGAAGCCAAAGCTGATGCTGCAGCTGACCTATACCGGCGAGGATTACTGTTTTTCCTTCGCCAGACCCTTCAGCTTCTCCCGTGTCAGATGGAAAAAGAAGGAGAGCGGAAAACGGTTTATCTGGCACGTCAAAGGCCAGAACAGGGATTCCTATGTGAAATTATCCGCCAGCTGTTTAAAGCAGGACATGATGCCACTCCGCTACGAAAATCCCCTTGGACTTCGCAGAAAGGCTCCTCTCTGGAGCGGCGGAAACGGCACCGGCTGCATTGAGCTGTACCGCATTACTCCCCAGGGTTCCGAGTGGCTGGACACCCTGGAATTACGGCATGTGCTCTGCGAATATCAGCTGCACAACAAGTCCTGACCGGAACCTGCAATATCTTGCAACCCCTGCGGGTATACATCCCCGTAAGGTGTTTTCATAAGATGGGACCCACGTGTCCTACCGCACAAGAAAAGAGAACCCGACTTTCTTTCAGGTTCTCTTTTCTTCTTGGATAATGTCCTTAGATGCAAAATCTTATTAAATTGGATTCGCTGCATTACTGAAACTTGCATTATCATGCATTATTCAGCATTATGCCTTGCAATTTTGTTGCAAAATCCTCATTCAAATGCTTAAAAAGCCTGAATTTACGGGATTATTCAATGATAGTAGCAACACAACCAAACATATCACAAACTGTGTTATTTTAAATATTTTATATTGCTTTTCATTGCAAAAACTATCACATTTTGTGACTATTACATTTATTTCAAAAAATTATCAAGTCCAAAATGAGCCCATGGACTTTTACCTCTAAAACAAAAACGAAAGGATAACAATCATGAAAATCGTACACGCAGAATACAATCCTCAAACCAACAGCATTGCTATCTACCATTATAACGGATACCTTCTCAGAATCGATTGTAACAAGGCTGAAGAAGTATCTTATCCGCTTTTAAAACTTCCTTACTTTTTCTCAACCGACAGAATCTTCCCCATAAAAGGATCAACCTCTGATATCGTACCTGTATAAGTTACAAGTACT
>CALYSH010000058.1 GCA_945485625.1 uncultured Lachnospiraceae bacterium
CTTTCACCACCAAGGCTTTCTTCCCATCCATATTCCGTTCTTCACATAAAAGAGTAACGTCCTCTTTTTCAATACGAATCATAATAACTCCAGAATCTCTTTTCTCAGGTTTTCTCTGCGGTCACCCACCATCAGCAGGGAATTGTATTTGCTGTAGGCATCATTTTTAAAGCTTGCGAAGAAACCGGCGGTATGGGGATTTACGGTGAGCTCCGTCATCAGTACCATCATTTCATTGCTCTCGGCACCAAAGATTTCCGCCATCTGCTCAAACAGGTTCTGCACCCGTACCTGCTCCGCACCCACACGGCTCTTGATATCCAGCACCCGGCTGTTGTAGTAATCCCTGGGGGACTGACCCTCCTTCATGCTCTCCATCAGTTGTTCATAGAAATCAATGATTTTCTTGTGATGTCTCTTTTCCGGAGCGGTAAGAGAGCCGGCCCTGCTCTTTGTCTGCAGAATGGTCCTTCTGGCATCCGCCAGCTTTTTCGCCTGCGTATCATCCGTAATGGTATCGATGCTTGCCCGGATTTCCTTCACAATCCCCAGGGAATCCATAATGTCCTTTATCTCCGACTTCACCCGGTCTGCCAGCATACCGGTGAGCGCCAGACGCTCGTCCATGGGAGCATGGGCTGCCTGCTTTGCATACTCACCGGTCTTTCCTTCAAATATAGCTTCCACATCATACTGCTTGCGGTATTTATTGTACAAATCATAGAAAGCAGAGAATTCCTTCACCACCGTCTCATTGCGCAGGTACTGGCCAATCAGATTCTCATCCACTCTTTTGTTTTCTTCCTCGTATAAATAGATAATGTCGGACAAATCCTCCCAGCCTCTGGCAGTCACATAGCTCTTTCCGTAGGCAGTGGTCTCCACCATATAGAAATAATCCTTGTTGCTGTCCAGGAAATTCAACACCGCTCCGTGAAGCCCCTTGTCGGAGGCATACTTCTTCCAGGCCGGGTAGTCTGCCTCCACCGAAAGAACCTTCAACCGGTCCAGTGTTACCACATCAAACTCCCGGACAGCCTTGTTAAACTCACCGGGATTACCGGCAGTCACAATGACCCAGCCCTCCGGTACACTGTGCTTTCCAAACACCTTAAACTGCAGAAACTGCAGCATGGAAGGATAAAGCGTTTCGGACACACAGTTGATTTCGTCCAGGAATAGAATTCCTTCCTTTATGCCGCTCTCCTCCATGGTATCGTAAATTGACGCGATGATTTCGCTCATGGTATATTCCGACACCTTATAGGACTCCCCACCGTACTGCTTATCCTCAATGAAGGGCAATCCTAAAGCAGACTGTCGGGTGTGGTGGGTCATGGAATAGCTCACCAGTGCAATATTAAGCTCCGATGCCACCTGACTCATCACTGCCGTCTTACCGATACCGGGCGCTCCCAGCAGAAAAATGGGTCTCTGGCGCATGACCGGGATGCGATAATCCCCGAACTCATCCTTTTTTAAATACATGCATACCGTATCCTTGATATATTCCTTTGCCTGTGCAATATTCATTTATGCTTCATCCTCCATTATTACTTTCATTGCCCAACCGGGCACCGGTGCCCGGAAATCATCCTCCCGGTTAAATACAAACAGGGTATCATAGGCTGCTGCCGTCTCCGGATAGATTCCGTACCCGTCCGTAAAATAAATCAAACCCTTCAGCTTCTTCAGCTCCCCGTCCCGGATCAGCCTGTCCACATACTCAAACACTGGACGGAAATCCGTGGCGCCGAAGCCCCTGGTCTGAAAGTTAGCCGCCACCTCCCGAAGCTTTGCCTTGGAATCAATCTTAATGTCCGAGGTCACTCTGGAGTCACACTGCAAAATGTGTACACACAATTCCTGATCGGAGAAGGCTGCCGATTTTTCCAATATGTCATAGGTCCGCATGAGAAAGCTTTCCACCATGGAACCCCGCACGGAAGCAGAGGTATCCACAGCGATGACAAATTCCCTGATTTTCTTTTCCTCCACGTACTCCAACGGTTCAATCAGGGGCATGTTATGGTATTCATTTAGCCCGTAGGTGTAGTATATATAATCAAATTCATCAGGATTCACCCGAATCTCCTCGTTCATCACCGCGAAGCGGTTTAATATGGCATCATAGTCATACCGCTTCCTGGTGCTTTCCTTCAGATTCATCAGGATGCTTTCCCCACCCATCACGTCCCGGGAAAAGGATTTCAATTCCGCCTTCAGACGCTCCGCGATTTTTTCCCAGTCCCGTTGCGACAGCTGAAGCTCCCGCTCCTCCTTTACCTGCACCATGGACAGGTGTCGGTCAAAGGCAAATAATTCCCCGTACTTTTTTGCAGAATCCTTGGAGATACCGTCCACCAGAAACTCCCGGTACAGAGCCTGGGCCGTGAGCGCCGGTACCCATTTCTTTAAACGGGCCAGTATCATCCGCTCCTCTCCGTCCCGGAGCATTCCTCCCTCCGGAATCTCCATATCCAGAATGATATTTTCTACCGCAATATCACAGGCGATATTCCAGTATTCCTCCTTTATCTTCCCGTCATACAACCGGTAGGTATGTCCCAGAATACTGTGGAATAGCACATGGAGCAAAAGCCTGACCGGAAAGGAAGCCTCCTCCTTATAGTCGTTTAACAGTCGGAGGGGGTCGTAAATCAACCGACTGCCGTCCGCCAGATATCTCCCTGTTCCCGGCTCCGCCACAAAGGAATACTTCGCCAGGGCAGCGTCAAAAAAGCGAAAGCGCACAATAATACTGTCCTTCGCCAGCTTCCACACCTTTTCGGCATATTCGGTTATCTGCTTTTCATCTGTCAATATTCCGCCCTCCAGGTATTTCTTCTATTCCATATTATATCGGGAATTCCACTCAATCACAATGCATTTTCCTTCTTTCAGACCATTCCATTTTTTACCGTATTGTGCTACAATGAGATGTCAATACGGAATGTCCACAGGAAAGGAGACCTATGGAAACTTTAAAAGAAAAATATGCACCCTATTTTAAAATCGGAACTGCTTTCGAAGGAAGAGACCTTGACAGGAAAGCAGATTTGATCCGTACCCACTTTAACAGCATGACCTGTGCCAATGCCATGAAGTATGTAAGCCTGACCCACGAGCCGGGCTCTTACCATTTCGACCGTGCAGACCGGCTGGTCAGCTTTGCAAAGGAGAACCAGATGGCCATCCACGGACATACCCTGGTATGGCACAATCAGACTCCGGACTACATTTTCGAAAACACCACCCCGGAGCAGCTCTTAGAAACCCTGCGTGACCATACTCAGAAGGTAAAAGACCATTTCGGTGAGCTGGCCAGCTTTGACGCAGTAAATGAAGCCATCGAGGACAAGTCCGATGCATACCTTCGTGATACCAAGTGGTATCGTATTCTGGGCGAGGATTATATTGCAAAGGTATTCCGTACCATTCATGAGGTTATGCCCAACACCCGGTTATTCTACAATGACTATAATGAGTGCTACCCGGAAAAGCGTACTAAAATAATGCGCCTTCTGAAGGGCCTTCTTGCCGAGGGTGTACCCGTATCCGGTATGGGGCTTCAGTCCCACATCAGCATCTACGGACCGGACTTTGACGAAATCAAACGATCCATAGAAGATTATGCTTCCTTAGGACTGCGCCTTCGTATTTCCGAGCTGGATGTGTCCATGTACAAGGACAATAATCCTGACGATCCACAGGTATCCATGCCCAATCCGGAACTGATGAAGAAGCAGGCCGACTACTACAGAGAGCTGTTCAAGATTTATCGTTCCTACGCTCAGCATATTGACGCTGTTACCTTCTGGGGCGTAGCCGACAGCGACAGCTGGTTGAACTACTTCCCGGTTCCCGGCAGAAGAAATTATCCTCTTCTGTTTGACGATAACGGTGAGCCAAAGGAAGCTTTCTACAGCATTATGGATTTCTAATTCTGCTTTAACAAAAATGCAAACCCGGACCATTCCTTCACGTCTTTGACAAGTAACGAGGTCTCCGATATTTCTACAGAGACTGCACCGAACCCATCTGCCACGCTCCACACACCGGAAAGAGGGATTTGGATGCAGTCTTTTTCTGCCTCTGCAAATCCATGGCAAACCACCCACATTTCTTTGTTCGTGCTTCGTACAACCACCTGAATTCCCTCCGGATGACGAATCACTCCCTGACGACTTCTGTATACCCGGGTGGTACCATCTATAATAACCTGCTCTGCCTTCCGGTATATCTCCAAGCTTACTCCCCTTCAATTGTTTTGTGGTCTTGAATACCATATATGAGAACTTCCATTCCGAAATTATGTTTTATGCAGACTGTATAAAAGAAAAGGCAGAAACAATCGTTCCTGCCTCCGCAAAAAACTACATTATCGCAATGTAAAGGAATCCGCAGAATCCTTCAGGGTCTGTGCACTTTCGTTCAATTGTGTACAAATTGCCTGATTCTCCTGGGCACTGGCCGCATTGTTCTCAACCATATCTGCAATCTCCTGCAGGCTGGCATTGACACGTTCAATCGCCTGCTGCTGTAAATTCACGATATGTACAATCTCGTCAATGCTTTCCTTGGACTTCTCAGAATCGAATACACTCTTAGCGATGGTATTCGATGTGGATGCTGCCAGCTCTTTCCCCTCATGAACGGCCTTCTGGCTATCCTGAATCAGCCTCTTGATATTAACGCTGGCCTCTGCACTGGAAGCAGCCAGGGAAGAAATCTCCTCAGCTACTACGGAGAAGCCTCTGCCGGCTTCACCTGCTCTGGCCGCCTCAATGGAAGCATTCAGACTCAACAGATTGGTCTGGGATGCAATATCATTGATTTCCACAACAAACTTGGCAATCTGCTGATAGCATCTTTCGATACTTTCAATGGCTCCCACCAGCTGCTTCATCTCATTACTGCCCGCCAACAGCTGACGGTTGGATTCGTCCGCCTTGGTGCTGACATCTGCCGCTGTTTCAGTAATACTCTTCGCCTGCTCGGTCAGATCTGCCATATCGCGGGTAACGGAAACCACTGCCTGATTCTGCAGAGTAGCGGAATTTGCCACCACCTCCGTGGTTTTGTACAACTCATCGGAATACCCAACCAGGACATCCGACTCCTCCTTCAGCTGACCAAAGGCCTCATTCAGGCTGTCCAGAATCTTGTCCAGGGATGTCTTCAACTCCACATAGCTTCCTTTGAAATCTCCCTTCACAGAGGAAGAAAGGTCTCTTTCCGAAATTGCCGCCACAACTTTGGCAATTCTGGAAATATAATCCTTCAGGCTGCTGACGGTATCATTCAGGGAACCCGTCAGCTTTTCGATTTCCAGAGAATTGCGGTCTTCATCAAACACCACATCCAGATTGCCGTCCGCAATCAAAGTCACCTTATCGGTAATAGACTCCAACGGTGCAAACAGACGATCCACCTTCTCCTTGACTACCTTGCTCACAAACCAGATGGCAAACTGATAAATCATCAGGCTCAGCAGGGCAATCACCAGGGTAATCCGGACAATAATGGAAAAATCATTGACGGAAACGATTCTCATGTTTATCCCTTCGATGGTGGTAGCTCTGGCCATCTTTAAACCGCCCTTATAATCCCAGAGTAACTGCCCATCCACCTGTCCGGATACGATTTTCTGATATCTACCGTGATTTGCCTCCTCAGCCGTGACCTTACGGCTTTCCGTAAGCCGGTACTCCTCATTGGGATGAACCAATATTACACCCTCAGCAGAGGTCAGAAACACATAGCTTGAGCCATTATAGCTCTGCTCAATCCATTCCACCAGCTCGTCCAGATAAATATCCATACCCAGTACACCGCTGACTCTTCCATGCTCATGAAGTGCCTTGGAAACCGTGATACAGACCTGTCCGGTCTGCATATCCACATAGGGCTCCGATACATACACGGAATCCGGGTCAGCCTGGGCTCCCTTATACCAGGCACGGTCCGTAACTACAAAGCCCTCCGGCGGAACCCATCCGCCACTCATATAAACCACATTATTGTCATTACAGGAATATACCGCAGAGATATTGTCATTCAACGCCGCCAGACTGTCCAAGTACGCGCGAATCTGCTTTTCTAAACGGATGGTTCCTCCGTCCAGACCGGCAGCCGCAGCCTCCACAAGACCAATCTTGGAAGACATGGCATCCTTCACCAGACCAACACTGTCTGCTAATGTCTGCTCGTTGGTCCTTTGGGCATACATGACTCCCACAAAACCTGTAATCAGCAGCATACTCACACAAATACAGAGAATAACCCGACGCAGCACCCCAAAAAATGCAAGCTTCACTCGCCCACTCATGGTTCTGGCTTCCTCTGCACTAATCTTTCCACTGGAAAAATAGTTTTTCAATCTGCTCCAAAAATCCATATTTTTTCCCCCGGATTCGTTTTTTGAATCGTGACAAACCGCTCCCTATGCGAAACACGATTCTTCCTTATATATCTTGTTCTTATTATCATAATTCCATATGAGGAAAAAGTCAAACTCTTCCCCGCAAAAGTTTCCTTTTTTTGTTTTCTTTTCCGCCGGTTATTGTTATAATGAAAACAAAGAATTTTTGCAGGAAAGGCTATGAAAATAAAATGACAAAAAAGCGTTTTTTACAATTGGGACTCACTGTCCCGCTCTTGTTACTGACATTATTCTGCGGCTGCGGTCCCGAGGACCGGACCGACCTTCCCTCCGGGGATATCCCGTCCTCACAGACAGAGGAGTCGCCGGTTACCGAAGCCTCCGGAGAGACAGATGCTTCCTCCACAGAGGAGCTCACCATAGAGGACACCTCCGGGGAAAAGGACACCTTCACCCTGACCATCCGTGTGAAAAATATATGCGGTATGTCCTTCGGCATGTTCTCCATGATTGACCCCGTCACAGGGAAACAGGAAAACTTAAATGCCATTGCTGACCGGGAGATCCTGACTCTGGAATCCGAATGGCCCCGGGATGTCACCGTCATGCAGTGGGCACTGTACGATACGGAGGGGAAGCTGCTTGCTGAAGCAAAAACAGATATTTCCAAAGCAACCTCCCAGGTTCAGCTCACATTTCACGGGGAAGGTTCCATTGAAAAAATCGAGGAAAGCTTTCAGTAACGTCTTTTTATCCAATCGTTTCCCAAATGCAGGAACGAATCGTTCCCCATATCTTTTCTACCTGTTTACACAAAAAATGCCGGCTGATTTCTCAGCCGGCTTTTTTGTTGCGTTATCTGATTTCTTTCTTCTTCTCGTGACGTCTGTATGCTTCATAACCTGCAGCACCGAAGAGACCGACTATGATTGCCCAGATCCAAGGCATCTTCGTCTTTTCCTCTTTCACGCTAGGAAGGTCTGCCAGAGCAGTCTTGTCATCCTCGATATCTACCACGATACCGGTTTCTTCTTCTGCATCTTCTGCGTCTGCGCCATCCACTACGGGCTGGTCTGCCAGAGGCGTATCACCATCCTCAATCTCCACTACATCACCATCTGCATCTGCTGCGGCATCATCGTCAGCTGCGTCTGCACCATCCACAGCATTATCTGCATCTGCACCATCCACAGCATTATCTGTATCCGCAGGCTGCTGAGCCTGTGCATCTGCCTGATTTGCTGCGTCATCCGGAGTGGGGGTAATGGTATTTACCGGGTTTGTGGGTGCCTGATTGTTCAAATTCTCAGGAACAACAGGAGTTGTTACTGCCTGATCATCCTCATCTTCGTTGTCGCCGTCGTCGGGAGTATTGTCGGGATCTCCTTCACCCTCGTTATCGCCGTCATCGGGAGT
>CALYSH010000059.1 GCA_945485625.1 uncultured Lachnospiraceae bacterium
ATTGGTCAGCTCAATCACCTCACCGTTTGTCTTGTACACCTTATAGATAACACCCGGAGCGGTAGTAACCAGGTCCAGATTGTACTCCCTCTCCAATCGTTCCTGAATAATCTCCAGATGCAACAGACCCAGAAAACCGCAACGAAAACCGAAGCCAAGAGCAATTGACGTTTCCGGTTCATAATTCAGAGAGGCATCATTCAGCTTCAGTTTTTCCAGGGCATCACGCAAATCCGGATACTTGGCGCCATCCGCGGGATACAGGCCGCAATACACCATGGACTGCACCTGCTTGTAACCCGGAAGCGGTTCCGCGCAGGGATTGTCTGCATCGGTGATGGTATCACCCACCATCGTATCCTTGACATTCTTTATGGAAGCGGTAATATAGCCCACCATGCCGGCAGACAGCTCCTCACAGGGAATGAATTGACCCGCTCCGAAATAACCTACCTCTACAACCTCCTCCTTAGCACCGGTAGCCATCATGCGAATTACAGTTCCCTTTCTGACGCTTCCCTCCATAATTCGGCAGAATACAATGACACCCTTATAGGAATCATATAGAGAGTCAAAAATCAAGGCCTGCAAAGGAGCGTCCGGGTTTCCCTTGGGAGCCGGAATCTTCTTCACAATCTGCTCCAGCACATCCTCAATACCGATTCCGTTCTTTGCAGAAATCAAAGGAGCATCCTGAGCCTCCAATCCGATGACATCCTCAATTTCATCAATCACTCTCTGGGGATCCGCACTGGGTAAGTCTATCTTGTTGATAACCGGAAAAACGTCCAGATCATTGTCCAGTGCCAGATATACATTGGCCAGCGTCTGCGCCTCAATGCCCTGGGCAGCATCCACTACCAGAATGGCTCCGTCACAGGCTGCCAGGGAACGGCTCACCTCATAGTTAAAGTCTACATGACCCGGGGTATCGATCAGGTTAAAAATATACTCTTCTCCATCCTTTGCACGGTATACGGTTCGTACGGATTGCGCCTTTATGGTGATCCCTCTCTCACGCTCCAGCTCCATATTGTCCAGAACCTGTGCCTGCATTTCTCTGCTGGTCAGCAGTCCGGTCTGCTCAATGATTCTGTCGGCAAGGGTGGATTTTCCATGGTCTATATGTGCTACAATACAAAAATTACGTATTTTACTTTGGTCAATTGATGCCATCGGCATATCCTCATCTTTCCATTACAATAAAAACACACTTTTTTATTTTAACAAAAAAATGCACTCCTGTCCATACTTCGAATACTACTCACCCCGAAGCACCATGTCCAGAATCTCTGCCAGCGGTTCACAGGCATTCATGGCCTCCTCCACCGTATTGTTTTGTGCCCCCAGTTCAATCAATGTGGTTTTCGGGCAAAGATGCATATTATAACGATACTGTTTCAAATAAATCTTTCTGGTAAGACCCGGAAAATACTCCTTTGCCTTCACCTGAAGCTGAAATGAGAATGCCAGATTTGTCTGAAGATTTGTATTTTTCAGGTACGAAATCTGTCCGGTTTTCTTAGACCAGCTTAAGCCATTAAAGAACATGAACCGCGCAGTCGGTTTCCCATTCAGCTCCGTTACCAGCTTTGTCTTCTCCGGCATTTCGTCCCGGTGCAAATCGATGACCACCTGGATGGAGGGATTCTCCTCCAAAAGCTTCTGAAGTGCCGGCAATGCCCTGCTATATGCCTCATCCCGGCTTTTTTTATCAAACTCTTCCGTACAATGCAGTACCTGATACCCATATTGACCGGAGAGCAAGTCCGCCAGCTTCTCCCCCACTCCAACAATCCCGGTCTGTACATCCCCTTCCTTGGAATCCGCAAAGGCTTCCTGGGAGTGGGTATGATAGATCAGTATCTGGGGACCCTGTGTATCCCGGTTAACCTTCATATCCATCCCCATCATTTTTTCGGCATTCAACATAGTACTACTAGCCCTGGTACCCGGATCCACCGTATAAAACTCACTTAGTAAATCTTCATATAATATGTAATTCTCCAGATCAACCTCTTTTTTCTTTTCCGACCTCTCCGGACTTCCTTCCTCCCGGACAGGCGGCTGTTCTGTTATTTCCTCCACCTTTTCTATAGCTTGTGATTCCTCGGAAGAAATTTCTTCCGGCTCCTCCATGTTCTGTTCCTGAAATCGCCTGTTTTCCTTTATCATTTGCTCCGTAATATCCACTTCCTTCCATTCCCGCTGCTTCATCCCCTCACCATTTTGGGCCTTTGGCTCCCCCAATCTGTCCGAAGCCAAATCAGCCCCTTCCGGTTTTGTTTCCTCCTGTGTCCGGAAGATTTCCGAAAGCAGCGGATTTCTGCCATAAACTGCTATTGGCAGATCGAGCTCATAAATCCTTACCACCAACATTTTCCCGAGGAAACCGATTACCTCTTTTCTTCCCAGCCGAAGAAAAACCAGCAGCAGCAGAAACACCCCGGACAGCAACACCCATCGACGAACCCGAAGCCTGCTTTTGGCTGAAAACACGAACTGTTTTACCCGGACCACTTCCTTTCCACAAGCCTGCCATTTCAATATATGCCACAGGTCAACCGGCTATTCCTCTACCTGTTCCAGTGCCATATTGATTCCCTCCGACACCGTAAAACTGACCCGTTTTATGACTGCATCAATATCCTTCCCGGTCATATACATGTTGTTCAGCTGGGAATAAAGAGTATGATGCTGATCCCAGAATTTCAAACATTCAAACCGGTTTCCCTTCCTGCTCTCATCCTCCATCAGCTTCTCAAATGCATCCCCTACAATGGTTGCCGCATCCACCACAGTGGGAATCCCCACCGCAATCACCGGTATCCCCAGGCTCTCTCTGGTCAGGGCGTTTCTGTGATTTCCCACACCGGAGCCCGGCCAGATTCCGGAATCGGTAATCTGAATGGTCCGATTCAAACGCTTGGTACTCCGGGAGGCCAGGGCATCCACTGCAATAATTACATCCGGAGTAGTTTCTCCTATAATCCCCTTGACAATTTCCGCCGTTTCCATCCCTGTTTTTGCCATTACTCCCGGTTCTATGGAACTGATCTGATTCATCCTCTCCCGGTTGTAAGCCGCATACCCATAGGTTTTTATCACATGTCTTGTAATAAACAGATTATCCACTACCTTGGGACCCAGTGAATCGGCTGTCACCTCCCGATTTCCCAATCCTACAACAAGGAAAGACTGCTCCCCTTCCTTTTTCGGAAGTAAACCCTTCAACTCCTTCGCCATACAGGCAGAGATTTCCTTATGAAACCCCTCATCCTCGTCCGTCATATTGGGAGCTTCCATGGTTACATAGATTCCCATAGGCTTTCCCATAGCCTTTGCTGCATTCTTCGTATCGATTCTCACCTTGGTCACATGTATATTTTCCTTTTGATAAGTATACTCTTCCACCTCTACTCCCCGAAGGGACTGTTCCTCCTCATCAATACTCTCCCTAACCTCCAACGCCAAATCTGTCCGAACCGCAAATCCGCTCATATTTTCCTCCGTCCAATTCCTTCAAAGACATTTTAAGGTAAATAAATCCGTCACAATACATTTTTTCGCGCAAAAGAGAAAAATATGTATTGACAAATAAGGAAAATTTATCTAAACTACAGTAGTGTGTTTACGTTAGCCCACCGTGTCTGGCTAATGTATACAGAAACGACAAAATGAAATGATTGTATACAAAATGGAGGTGTACGACTTTGGCTAACATTAAATCTGCGAAGAAAAGAATCTTAGTAAACCGCGCGAATGCTGACAGAAACAAGGCTATCCGTTCTGAAGTAAAGACTGCTATCAAGAAAGTATATGCAGCTGTAGATGCCGGTGATAAGGCTGTTGCCCAGCAGGAGCTTATCGCAGCAACCAAGACAATTGAGATGGCTGCAAGCAAGGGTGTTTATCACAAGAACAACGTTGCTAGAAAAGTTTCCCACATCAGCAAAGCTGTAAATAAAATGGCTTAATAAAACAAAAAGAAAACCATCCATAACCGTCATATGGATGGTTTTTTATTGCCTTTTTTTCTGAAATCAGTGACGTCTTCCACCGCCGCCATGACTGTGGCCGCCGCTGCTTCTGTGACTTCCGTAGCTTCCGCCGCCCCTGGAGGAACCTCCACCGGAGCTGTTATTGCTGATCACTGCAGTAGCTACGCTCTTCCGGATAAAGTTATCCTGCTCTGCATTCATCACTGCCGCATGGTCATGTACAAAGGTTGCCGCATTGGTTGTGACCTGAGCCTTCGGTGTCTTCAGATTACTGATTGCATAGATACCGGCTATCAGGGTAGCGGTCAAAAAACCAAACAAACCGGGAATCTGTGTCTTTTCTTCCGAAGTATGTCCCCAATAGGATAATCTTGAAATTGCTGCACTATATCCTCTCACCGGGTCCCCATTCAGCAGATAACGCTCCAGTTCATCCAGCACGTCATCTTCCTCATAAGAACCGATGATTCGCTCCATCTTTCCGCTGGTGCTTAGCCATACACCCTTCTGACTTCCGTTTTCATCCTCATACCAATTGTATAAGATCAGGGAACCGTCTCCGTAAGGCTTGTCGTAACCAAACTTTCCATTATCGTAGAAGTCATCTGCACAATTCATCATTGCATGGGTCCATTCGTAATCGCTGACCCCCATCTCCTGGTTGGTGATCAGCAACACAATATCTGCTTTTCCAATATCCTGCTCTACGGCAATCAATTCCTCCAGACGTGCGATTTCTTCTTCAGTTAATGTACCGGCCTGATCATATACTCTCTGTGTCGGAGCCTGGGTGTTACTTCTCACCCTCTGCTTCGGCTGAAAAATATCCTTTCCAAGCAAAACAATGAATGCAGCCAGAAGAACCGCAACTATAATAAACAATACCTTGAAGTTTTTAAAATACTGTTTCCTGGCTTCTCTGAAAATCTCTTTATCCATTTTCACCCACCTCCTACAGGAATCTCAGGATTCCGTTGATTAATGCAAAAGCAAGCATCAACAAAACCCACAGGGAGCCGGAATACACCCATACCTTCTTTTTTGACAACGGGCACTCTCCCACAATCTTTCCGGTCTGTCCATTTACGTAGAAGGGATATGGTTTTCCCTGGTAGGTATAGTTATATTTCCATACCGGCAGCATACCATAGCTGGTACTCTTGGACATAGGAGTGATTTCCTGCTTCTTTACCTCAACCCTTGCATAACCTGCATAGCTGGATTTCAGCATCCCCAAAGCAGCCTGATTCATCTTCTCGGAAGCTCTCTGCTCCAGCTCCTCTGAGGGCATGTTGTATCTTTCCGAAAGGAATCCGGATAAATACTCCGGCTGGAAGTCCTCCAATTCAGCATAGTTGTAGGGCTCCATCATATCCATAACCTCATCCGGCATCTTTATGGAAGCATCCACCGGAAGATTTTCAAAGGGAATATCCATATTTCGTTCGATATCATAATAGGATGTTTCCGTATATCTGGTATTCCCGTTTACCCAGGAACGAACCTTGGTTCCTTCGGCGCGGAACTCGCATCTGGTCTTGTAATCATAGAACCAGAAGGGAACGTACTCACCCTCAATGGTATCCAGCTTCACCTCTGTCAGGAAATCAACCGGTGCAAACTTCTGCCTGCCAAAGCGGTCACGGATAGCCTTTTTGCAGGCCTCCTTCCCCAGCTTAAAGGGAATTATCTTCTTCGGCAGGTACTCACCCTCCACACGGCTGTTGTAAATCAGATATGTATCACAATAGGGACAACGTCCGCTGGCATCATATTCCCCAACCGTTATTTCGCCGGAGCAATTTGGGCATATGGTAAGAACATCCTTCCCCTGATCACTGCGCACATGGCTTTTTAAGCTATCACAGTAGGGGCAGAACATCTCCTTTTTCTCCGGACTGTACACCATATTTCCTTCACAGTTTTTACACTTAAAAAACATGAAAAGAACCTCCTCTATCCGTTTTTAATCAGGTCGCGAACCACTTCACCGGCGATGATCAGCCCGGCTGCCGATGGTACAAAGGAAACGCTTCCCGGAATGGTCCTGCCGTTTTCACCTTTTCTCTCCACCCTTGGTTTCAGCGCTTCCTCCCTGGAATAAACCACCTTCAACCGCCTGACTCCCCTTGCCTTCAATTCCCTGCGCATCACCTTCGCCAGAGGGCAGACGTTGGTCTGATAGATATCCGCTATCTCCAGCTTTTCCGGATGCAGCTTGTTCCCGGTACCCATGCTGCTGATGATTGGCACACCGTTTTCCCGGGCCGCTAACACCAGATCAATCTTTGCAGTCACCGTGTCAATGGCATCCACAATATAATCATATTCTTCAAAGGGAATATCATGTCTTCTTTCCGGCAAATAGAACAAATCCCTGCAATTCACCTGACAATCCGGAGCAATCCTTCGGATACGCTCGGCCATTGCTTCCGTCTTCCTTCTGCCGATGGTGTCATAGGTAGCAATAATCTGGCGATTCAAATTGGATTCATTTACCAAATCATTATCGATGATGTCTATGGCTCCGATTCCTGCACGAACCAGTGCTTCAATGGCATGGCCTCCAACGCCCCCGATTCCGAACACTGCCACATGGGCTTGTTTTAATCGTTTCATGGCTTCCTCACCCAGAAGCATTTCCGTCCGTAAAAACTGTTCCTGTCCCATCTGAAAACTCCCCAATCTATCCCTTTTAATCTAACACAAATCAGCCCTCGGTGCAACAGAATATCGGCAACCGGGAACAAAGTTTCCTATATAACAGGAAAGGGCATTCCCCGCAAATGCGGAAAACACCCCTTTCCAAAGTTCGCTTACGTTATGATTTAGTAATTTACAATCTTACCGAAATCAGCCTTCAGGGAAGCACCGCCTACAAGGCCACCGTCGATATCAGCCTGTGCGAACAGCTCTGCTGCATTTCCTGCATTTACAGAACCGCCGTACTGGATACGAACAGCCGCTGCAGTCGCATCATCATACATCTCAGCGATGCAATCACGAATGCCCTTGCAAACCTCCTGTGCCTGCTGGGTAGTAGCTGTCTTACCGGTACCGATTGCCCAGATAGGCTCATAAGCAATTACAATACCCTTCACCTGGTCAGCAGTAACTCCTACCAGGTCAGACTTAATCTGGAAACGAATCCAATCCATGGTTACGCCCATCTCTCTCTGCTCAAGGCTCTCACCGCAGCAAAGAATCGGAGTAAGACCGGCCTCCAAAGCCTTCTTTACCTTCTTATTCAGAAGAGCGTCATCCTCCTTGAAGTAATCACGTCTCTCGGAATGTCCGATGATTACATACTTCACGCCTGCGTCTACAAGCATCTCAGCAGAGATTTCACCGGTGTAAGCACCCTTCTCCTCAAAGTACATATTTTCAGCACCAACCTCTACATTGGTACCCTTTACGGCCTCAACAACAGGTACGATGTCGATTGCAGGAACGCAATATACCACATCAACGCTGTCAGACTTTACCAAGTCCTTTAATTCCGCACAAAGCTTCACTGCCTGGCTGGGAGTCATATTCATCTTCCAGTTACCGGCAACAATTTTCTTTCTAGCCATTTTTGCGTCTCCTTATTTCTATCTCGCGAAATAAAACTATTTCCACTCATAAATGCCCTCTGCTTTGCAGAGTCGCCACTTCCGGTCTCATTTATTTCGTGTCAATTCTATTTCCACTCATAAATGCCCTCTGCTTCGCAGAGTCGCCACTTCGTGGCTTC
>CALYSH010000060.1 GCA_945485625.1 uncultured Lachnospiraceae bacterium
CCGTATACGCAGTACATCCTTCTTCTGTAAAATCAGCTCCGATACGGTTATGGGGGTTCTCCGAAATTGTGCAGCCTCACCGTTTCTTACCTCAATGGGCAGTTCGACCCTGCTGATATCGTTCAGCCTGCCCTGAAACAGCACGATAGCTCTCACATTCAGCTTTCTCGAATGAATGGCGCTGACAGACAAGTCCTCCACAGCTGCATTCACCTGCACCGTATCCGCAGGG
Source organism: uncultured Lachnospiraceae bacterium (assembly GCA_945485625.1). Lineage (GTDB taxonomy): Bacteria > Bacillota > Clostridia > Lachnospirales > Lachnospiraceae > Acetatifactor. Next base: position 233 of record CALYSH010000060.1, read on the forward strand.
CTTACCCCATCTATGTGAAGCTTCTCTTCAAAGTTTACCTTTCCCTCGAAGGGAACCAGTCTCCCCCCTTCTTCCCCGGTATAATACAGGACATGAAAGACAAGCTTCCCGCGAATGGTAACCGAATCATTTCCGGCCTTAATCTCCTCAATGACCGGCTCCCCATGGGTTCTTGTAAGAAAACTGATATCCGGTTTGCTCTCCGGCAGGTTCACATCCTCCTCCATGGCTACCTGGCTGACTGCCGCCCCCCGAATGCAATCCATATGTATATCTGTCTTTATAATGTCCACAAAAAAATCCTCCATACCATACAATGCTTAGTATATAGTATGAAGGAATTTCTCTGTTTAGACCTTTCGGTCCTTCTGAATTCTCTATCTTTCTATTCGTGGACTGCACCTACCAGGTCCTTCAGGTTCTCTACCCGGTACATCCTCATGTAATCCTCAATGCCCTTCAGAATTTCCTCGGTGCAGTATGGATTGATAAAGTTCATGGCGCCTACACTGACAGCACTGGCACCCGCAAGAATGAACTCAATGGCATCCTCCGCCGTGGCAATACCACCCATACCTACAATGGGAAGCTTCACCGCCTGAGCAGTCTGATATACCATACGTACCGCTATGGGCTTAATGGCAGGACCGCTCATACCACCGGTTTTATTCGCCAGCACAAATTTTCTTCTGTGGATATCGATTTTCATACCGGTAATGGTATTGATTAAGGACAATGCATCCGCACCGCCTGCCTCTGCTGCTCTGGCCATTTCCGTGATGTCCGTTACATTGGGGCTCAGCTTCATCATAATGGGCTGCTTCGCATGCTTCTTCAGGGTGTTTGTAATATTGTAAAGTGCATCTGCCTTCTGCCCGAACGCAATGGCTCCCTCCTTCACATTGGGACAGGATACATTGATTTCCAGCATGGATACCGCAGGCTCCTCCCCAAGGCGCTCTACAACCTCCACATAATCCTCCACAGACTTTCCGCATACATTCACTATAATTCCGGTATCATACTGCTTCAGGAAGGGAATATCACGCTCCATAAACACATCGATTCCGGGATTCTGAAGTCCGATGGCATTTAACATTCCGCCGTAGACCTCTGCTACTCTGGGGGTAGGATTTCCGGGCCAGGGCACATTTGCCACTCCCTTGGTCACAACTGCGCCCAATTTATTTAAGTCCACAAACTCGGAATACTCCATGCCGGAGCCAAAGGTTCCGGAAGCCGTCATCACAGGATTTTTATATACAACACCGGCTATTTCTGTCTGTAAATTCATCAGATTTCTACCTCCTCTGCCAAGAATACGGGACCGTCCGTACAGATACGGGCATTATGAACATGGGAATGGACATCCACGTTCTTTGTTTTTGCCACACAGCCCAGGCATGCTCCCACACCACAGGCCATACGCTCCTCCAGGGAAATATATGCAGGTATCTTTTTCTCCTCCGCATATGTTTTTATTGCACGAAGCATGGGCAGGGGACCGCAGGCAAAGATTACATCCGCCTCCAGGGCATTTTCACGGATGGCATCCATCACATTTCCCCTGGTACCTGCACTGCCATCCTCCGACGCCACATAGACCGGACCGTACTGCTCCAGGTCCTGCTTTAAGAAGGTATCCTGATTCCGGTAGCCCATAACGGACTGTACCTGACAGCCCACCCGTTCCAGCTGCTTTGCAAGCTCCAGCATGGGCGGAACACCGATACCGCCGCCGATCAAAAACGCTTTCTTTGCTTCACCGGCCTTTACCGGGAATCCGTTCCCCAGAGGTCCCATTACCGCAATGCTCTCACCAGCCTGGTATGCAGAGAACTCCTTCGTGCCTGCACCTGCCACACGGTATACAATGCGGAGTGCCTTTCTGTCCTCTCTCACCTCACAGATACTGATGGGGCGGGGAAGCAATGTACTCTTATCCTTGGGATACACGCAGATAAACTGCCCCGGCTGTGCCTCCCCCGCAAGAGTGGTATCAATCCACATATCAAAAATCATGGGTGCAATTTCCTTTTGGGAAATCACCTGACCAACTACCTTCTGTTTCATGTTTTCCTGATTCCTTTCTTATTTTTTACTCAGCCTGATATACAATCTTCCCTGCACAGATTGTAGCCGCCACCTTACCTCGAAGTTCCCGGCCTGTGAAGGGGCTGTTGGCTGACTTGGAGGCATACTCTCCCGGTACAAATACTGCCTCTCTGTCAATCAGCACCATATCCGCCGGTCCTCCGACTGCAAGATAACCGGCATCCAGATGATACATCTTTGCCGGATTGGTACTCATCAGACGAAGCAGCTGCATCAGAGGTATCACACCGATTGCCACCAGTTCATACAGTCCCAGAGACAATGCAGTCTCCAGTCCGATGATTCCGCTGGGTGCCTCCGTAATCGGCTTGTCCTTCTCTTCCTTTGCATGGGGCGCATGATCGGTAGCAATGATGTCGATGGTACCATCTGCCAGTCCCTGAAGGATGGCCTGTCTATCCTCCTCTTCCCTCAGGGGAGGATTCATTTTTGCCAGAGTGCCATACTTTATCACCGCATCCTCCGTTAATGTGAAATGATGGGGCGTAGCCTCTGCATGAATGTTTCCATAGCCCTGTGCTCTGGCTCTCCGTACCAGTTCTACCGCTTCCTTACTGCTGATATGCTGAATCTCCACACAGGCTCCGGTTTCCATGGCCAGCTTCAGGTCTCTGTCCACCAGAGTGATTTCTGCCTCCCTTGGTGAACCTCCGATGCCATAATATTCGCTGGCCTTCCCCCGATTCACGCCATTGTTCGTAATCAGCGCCGGATCCTCCTCGTGGAAACTGATTGGTACATTTAATTCCTTCGCCCGCTTCATGGCCTCCCTTACCAGCTCCGGGTCCATAATCGGTACACCGTCATCGGTAAAGCCTACCGCTCCCTTTTCCTTCAGGGACTCCATGTCCACCAGTTCCCTGCCCTTCATTCCCAAGGTCACATTGGCACAGGTATATACATGAATTCCGGTCTCTGCACCCTTGGATATGACATACGCAAGCGTTTCCTCATTGTCCACGCAGGGTTTTGTATTTGCCATCAATACCACAGAGGTAAATCCTCCCTTTGCCGCCGCTGCCGCTCCGGTAAACATATCCTCCTTATGGGTAAATCCGGGATCCCGGAAATGCACATGCACATCCACCAGACCGGGCGCCACTACCAGACCGGTTGCATCCAGAACCTCCATACCCTCCTCCGGCTCAATACGCTTCTCCATCCGAAGAATTCTCCCCTTCTCCGCAAGCACATCCAATTTTTCTTCTGTGCCGGAAGCCGGGTCCATTACAACCCCATGTTGAATCAGCAACATACTCTTATCCTCTTTTCAAAAAAGTTGTGATTTTGTTCATTGTATCATTTTCTTAGAAAAAAAGAAAGACAGCAGAGAATTAATATGTACACTTTTCTGAATCTATGCTATATTTAGAATATCATTTCTGTGCCGATGCACTACATACAAAAGGAGTATTCCATGATTCGATTTATTGCCGTTTGTACCTTTGTCATATTATTCCTGATTCTGTCCATCCCGCTTCTGATTGCCGAATGGATAATCGGTAAATTCAATCCCGAAGTGAAAAGCAAAAGCTCTCTTGCCATTGTGAACTGGGCCTTCCGGATGGTGATTCGCATTGCAGGGGTTAAGGTGATTGCCCGGGGCGAAGAGAACATCCCCACCGATACTGCCGTATTGTATGTGGGCAACCACCGCAGCTTCTTCGACATTGTATTAACCTATGTAAGGGTACCCCGTCCCACGGGATATATCTCCAAGCTTGAGATGAAAAAGTTCCCGCTGCTTTCCAACTGGATGACAAACCTGCACTGTCTGTTCTTAGACCGTGAGAATATTAAAGAAGGCTTAAAAACCATTCTGGCCGGCGTAGAAAAGGTAAAGCAGGGCATATCCATCTGCATTTTCCCGGAAGGGACCAGAAATAAGGTGGCAGATACATTTCTCCCGTTCCATGACGGCAGCTTCAAAATAGCAGAAAAAGGAAATGTTCCCGTAATCCCCATGACCATCGTAAACTCCTCCGCCGTATTTGAAGACCAGTATCCCAAAATAAAAAAGGCTACCGTAATCATCGACTACGGTAAACCCATTTATCTGAGTGACCTGGACCGCGAAATAAAAAAGAACATTGGTTCCTATGTAAGCGGTATTATGCAGGAAACCTATTTCCGGATGAAGGATGAATATGCCGCGGAGCTTGGCAGTACTACTCAAAAATAACCGGCAGCTTCAGATTCTCAACCCGGACCACAATGTATGGATAGGAGGGCGCTGTGGCGCCCTTTTCTGTTTCTCCGGGGCCAAGCAGACTGGTACTGATATAGATGGCATCCTCTGTCTGATACAATTCATCCACCGCTATACTGTACCCACCGGTGTCCTGCTTGCCGTAACCGATGCAGATATACAGGTACTCCTTATCGGTATATGTAAACTGGAAGGCCTTCTCCTTCTTTTCATCCAGGATTGTCATTAGCTCCTGCGCAATGACCTCCTCGCTCAAAATGGTCATCTCCAAATCCTTTAGCTTCACCCTCTCCCTACTCACCATACTGCATCCGGACAATGTCAACATCAAGACCACCACAAACAACAAAAAGCTTTTTTTCATTTTTCTTCTCTTTACAGGCTTTGTCATAATCTATGCAAAAAAAGAAAGCCTTATGCAGGCTTTTCTTCTTGAGTGAATATTTGTATGAGATCTTCAAAATGCATTCCTCTGGATGCTTTAATCAGGATGGTATCCGCAATGCCTAACAATCCGTACCAGCCGCCGTCCAATTCCTTAGCGAATTCCTCCTTGGTCTCAAAATACATTACCGACTGGGTACCGGAACGATACTTGCAGGCCTCCTCATACATATGTAAAGAATTCTTTCCCACACAGATGAGACGGTCCACACCGATTTCCATGGCATATCGCCCTACTTTGGCATGCATCTGGTCGGAATCCCCGCCCAATTCAAACATATCTCCCAAAATAGCAGTACGCTCCGTATCGGACAGCATTAACAAATCCAATGCAGCCATGGTGGATACCGGATTCGCATTGTAGCAATCATCAATCAAGGTGTAGCTTCCTACACGAAGCAGGCGTCCCCGCCCAGCGGAAGCACGCACTTCAGCAATGCCCCGGGCGATCTCCTGATCCTCCAGCCCCATCAGCTCACCCACCAACGCCGCACAGGCTGCATTGATTACCATATGCGCACCGGGCAGGGATACGGAAATCTGGAATCCCCTGGACTTCTGCTCATCCTCCCGTCGGTTTTCTCTCACCAGGATTGCCTCGCTGCCCCACAGTCCCTTGCTGATAACTGCCTTGGCTACGATTTCCTCCCCGTCATTGAGACCCAGACCGAAATAATGAGGCTTTTTTCCATTGACTTCTTGAATTGTGGAAAGCTTATCATCATCTCCGTTTAGGATGATTTCTCCATCCTCTGCCATAAAATCAAAGATTTCGCTCTTTGCCTGTAAAATACCATCCCTGGTTTTCAGATTTTCCAGATGACACTGGCCGATATTGGTCATCACACAATAATTGGGACGTACCATTTTGCTGAGCCTGTGCATTTCACCAAAATCACTGATACCCATTTCAACAACCGCCGCGTCGTGTTCCTCCCGGATACGCAGAAGGGTAAGGGGTACTCCGATTTCATTGTTGAAATTTCCCTCATTCTTTAATACCTGATATTTCTGTGCAAGCACGGTAGCGATAAATTCCTTCGTACTGGTCTTTCCCACACTTCCGGTAATTCCCACAATGGGAATGTCTAATTTCCCGCGATAATACTCTGCCAGCTCCTTCAGGGCATCCAGTGTATTTTCAACCAGGCAGTAGCTTCCCCAATGATCCTGAGGGATACCCTGCTCGGCTGCCACTTCTTCCGGAGTTTTTTGACAAATAACCAATGCCGCCTTCTGTTCAAACACTGCCTGAATAAAGCTGTGACCATCTACCCGCTCACCAGGCGTAGCAAGAAACACACCACCCTCTGTGACCTTTCGGGAATCCAGGACAACCGATGTGACTTTTTGATTCTCATCCGCGCCCTGCAGTACCAGCCTACCGTGACATGCATTTGCGATTTCTGAAATTGTCAAATTCATCATATACCGTTCTCCTCTCACGCTTTATCATATGCGTTGTTCCAGCGCCTGGTTCAAGAGCTTCTCGCAGAGTTGTTCGAAGCTCATACCCACCACCCGGGCTTCCTGGGGCAAAAGGGAGGTGGGAGTCATTCCCGGCAATGTGTTTGCCTCCAGACAGTATATCTCACCATTTTCACTCATCATGAAATCCATACGGGCATAATTCTTCAATCGAAGGGCAACAAACACCTTCTCTGCCAGCTTCTGCATCCGTAAGGTATCCTCTTCATTCAGTCTGGCAGGACAAAACTCCTCGGTGGAGCCTGCCTGATATTTATTCTTATAATCGTAAAAACCACACTTTGGAGCAATCTCAATAACCGGCAATGCCTTTCCGTCAATCACACCTACCGAGAACTCCCTGCCTGTTATGTATTCCTCTATAATGGCCTCTTCGTCGTAGCGGAAAGCTTCCTTCTTGGCCAACTCATATTCTTCGTCATTTCTTGCAATGGTGACACCCACACTGGATCCGCCGCAGCAGGCCTTCACGATGCAGGGATAAGGAATCCTTTCTGCCTCAACAGCTCCCTTTGCCAGTCGAATCCCCCTGGGGGTCGGAATCCGGTTCGCGCGGAAAATATCCTTGGTGATTCCCTTATCCATGGACATTGCCGAGCTTACAAAATCTGTGCCGGTGTAGGGAATCCCACACAGCTCGAAGCAGGCCTGAATCTTTCCGTCTTCTCCGTTTGCACCATGAAGCGCCATAAAAACTGCATCTGCCTGCTGGCATAACTCCAAAACATTTGGGCCGAAGAAACGCTTATGACCATCCGGTCGAAGCGCTTTGACTGCATCCAAATCCGGGTTTTTCTCGGATACGGAACCGATTTCGCCCGCCCAATCCGTATCCTTTTCAAAGATACCTGCGGTGTCTCCCTGATACCCCAGATAAACATCCAATAAAATAGCCTGATGTCCGTTTGCACGCAGTGCCTTATAAATCTTGCTGCCGGATACCAGAGACACATCTCTTTCGGTACTGGTACCACCGGCCAAAACTACTACCTTCATGCTTCCTCACTTTCGCCCTAAGGCTTACTCTATATATAGTATCATATGCCCAGAATAGAACCTATGTACATCCTGTTGCCAGGGTGATAAAACCTTGTCATAGAGTTTACAATAGTTCC
>CALYSH010000061.1 GCA_945485625.1 uncultured Lachnospiraceae bacterium
ATTTAGTGAACCTATTTGAATTATTCGTCAAAATCGGCGTTGACGATCAGGCAAGTAGCAACATTTCAAAAATAACGAAAGGTTTGGGAAATGGCCTTAAAACAGCGGCAAAGATCGGCACGGCAGCTGTTGGAGCAGCGGCGACTGGTATTGTCGCTCTGACAAAATCAGCCGTTGAAAACTATGCGGAATACGAACAGCTTGTAGGTGGTGTAGAAACACTATTTGGAACAAGTGCAGACAAAGTACAGGAATATGCTTCCAACGCATATAAAACTGCTGGACTGTCAGCCAATGAATACATGGAAACAGTCACTAGCTTCTCTGCAAGCCTTTTGCAGTCACTTGGTGGTGATACTGAAGCTGCTGCTGAATATGCTGATAGAGCGGTAACAGATATGTCCGACAATGCAAACAAGATGGGCACATCCATGGAGATGATTCAGAATGCCTATCAGGGGTTTGCAAAGCAAAACTATACCATGTTGGACAACCTAAAGCTTGGCTATGGCGGCACAAAAGAGGAAATGGAGCGCCTAGTTGCAGATGCCGCTGCCTTGACAGATGTGCAAGCAGATCTTGGCGTTACTGTCGATGCGAATAGCCTTTCTTTTGGAAACATCGTAAATGCTATCAGCGTAATGCAAACGAAAATGGGGATTGCTGGAACAACCGCCGAAGAAGCAAATAAAACAATTTCCGGCTCCATAAATGCAATGAAAGGCGCATGGAGCAATCTGATTACAGGCATTGCAGATGAAAACGTAAACTTTGAAGAACTTGTAAACAACTTTGTAGAGACTCTGGTAGGCGATGAGAGCGGAGAAGGTGGCGTAATCAATAATATTCTACCGCGTGTAGAAGTGGCCTTAGAGGGCGCAGGAAAGCTCGTGGAATCACTTATTCCTGTTATCATTGACAAAGTACCGACGATTATTAACGAGTGGCTGCCTAAAATCCTGCAATCAGGTGTGAATATCATTCAATCTATTATGAATGGAATGATTCAAAATCAGGGGGATATTGTAAACGGTGTGGTAAACACTGTTAATACGCTTGTTAACGGATTGCTTGACCATCTCCCTGAAATACTTGTAATGGGTGTAACTCTTATCGGACAGATCGCGGCTGGATTGATTCAAGGTTTGCCGGATTTAATCGGAAGAATTCCAGAAATAATCACCGACATTGTAAGCGCCTTTTCCGAAAACGGCGATGTTTTTATAGAAATTGGTAAAAGCATCGTTTCTGGCATCTGGAACGGAATTGTTGCTCTTTGGAACGGGTTAGTTGATAGCCTTTCTGGACTTGTGAATGGACTTTTCGGCGGTTCTACAACGACAGCAAATGTTAACGTAAATGGTTCGCACGCGGGTGGACTTGAGTACGTTCCTTTTGACGGCTACATTGCAGAACTTCATAAAGGTGAAAGAGTCTTGACAGCAAGCGAAGCTAGGGGTTATAATAACCGTAGCAATAGCGGATACGATGAAAGACCGATAAAAATTGTGGTTCAGTCTGTTCTTGATGGAAAAGTCATCGGAGAGACGGCCTACAACTACAACAGGCGGAAAGCGAGGGCTGGAGGAACTTAATGGACGTTACGTTAGAAATTAACGGGCGGGATTTTTCCTCCCGTCTTTCCACTTATAGGGTGGAGCAAGAAGTTACTTACCCAGATATGCTTACAACCATGGACGGAACGGAACATTACGGGAAGACATACAAACGTGATGTGATTTATTTCAGCCTGTTTCCGTTTGATGATGATACCGCCAATCAGGATTATGCGGTTTTGACTGATTATAGTTTGTCTGTCAACTACACAAATCCACAGGCAGACAGCGCAGAAAAACTATACAAGGAAATGAAGCTTTATTCTAATCTGAGTGCCGTTTTTGGCTTACGTTCCGTCAATGGTAAACGGTATTACAAGGGTGGAGAAATCGCATTGCGTGCAACCATGATTGAATAGGGGTGAATAAATGCAAGAAACATCATCCATTTACAAACGGTTGCTTGCAGACCCTGGACATTGGAAAGAGTATACTCTTGTAATTGGCGAATCTGGCGTTCTGGTAGATGAATTTTCAAACAGAATCACTTTTGGCGGTACGGCAATATTGGTCGCAACGACTGGCGCTGATTCTGGATTCCGCGAAAGTTCAATTATCAGTATGTCTACGCAGAAAAGTATTTTCTCCGATTCAAATCCGTCTGTTGGAAATTGCATTGCCGGTCAGATCAAAGTCGATATGATTAGGCCGAAAGGCGATATTCCGCGCAGAGCAAGACTTGCACCGTATGTCAGACTTACAAATGGTAAGGAACACTCTGAATGGATTCAAAAGGGCGTTTTCTTCATTGACCATCGAGAATATTCTGGTGATGAAAACGAACGGATGGTTATAAATGGTTACGACCATATCATTTTGACAGAAGACGAGTTTCCAAGTTCTACGCATGAATGGCCTAGGACTGATATTGATGTAGTTAGAGATATTGCAACCGAAATTGGAACGGCTTTAGACAGCAGAACGGTTCAAATTATGGACAAAGGATATAAAATAAACTATCCTGCTGGATATTCAATGCGTGAAGTTCTGGAAAACATCGCCGCCATGTATGCAGGTTCGTTTATCATGTCCGACATTGGCGAATTGCTTTTGGTTACAATGTTTGGAATACCGAAAGAAACAGCTTATCTGATTGATAACGTCGGTTTTGCTATTACGTTTGGAGGTGACAGAATACTTGTCTAGTTCAGTAAATGTTTTGAGAAACATGGTATCTTTTGACAAAGCTGAACAGTTCGACGGCTATTCAAAGGTTATCATTATTGTTTCTGATGAAATCGAGTATTCTGCTGGAACTGAAACAGGACGAACACTAACACTTAATTGTCCGTGGGGAACTCAGGAAGTGGCAAACAATATACTAGAGTCAATAAAAGGATTCCAGTATCAGCCAATGACAGCAGAAGAAGCGCTGGTTGACCCGTCTATTGAGATTGGCGATGGTATCAGTGCAAACGGCGTTTACAGTGGCGTTTATTCTCTGGAAACCAAATTCAACTCAAATCTTCCTGCAAGTGTTTCTGCGCCGGATGACGAAGAGTTAAACGAGGAACATACTTACATTCCGAAAACTGAACGGGAAGTAACTAGAAAATTCCTTGACTTCCAATCACAGTTCAAAATTCAAGATGGAAAGATTAGCGCGGAAGTTGAGGAAAGAAAGTCTGACACAAAAAGCATCCGTGCAACATTGGAAGTTCAAGCCGGGCAAATCACTGCTAAGGTCAACAAAAACGATGGTAGTTCTTCTACATTTGGTTGGGCATTGGAAACTGATTCATGGAGAATTTTTTCCGGTTCTAACACTGTCCTAAAGGCAGACAAAAACGGTCTGGAAGTAAAAGGCGTTATTCGTGCAACAAGCGGTGAAATTGGCGGATTCAAAATTACTTCCAATTCTCTGACTTATAACAACCAGACATGGGGCGGCACAAACTCTACTGGTATTTACATTGGCACTAGTGGCATTCAGTGCGGCGCGAATTCTTACTGGCGGAATGACGGCTATTTTAAGGCTGTTCGAGGTGAGTTTGGTTCTCTCAGCGTTGACAGCAACGGAAGCACAGTAGGCTCCTATTCAGGAAGTCTCAGAGGATGCAGAGGCAGTGTTAGCGGTATAAGCGGCAGCGTAAGCGGTATAACCGGAAGCCTGTCCACGGGAATAAGCGTAGGAGGAAAAAATATAGCAACTTATGTAGGCGATATCGTTGCCGGAAAAATAACCGCTGATTATATTAACGCAAAGACAGCAACATTAAGCAGGATAAACATTAATGGATACAGATTTGCGCCTGGAACTATTCGATATATGAATTCAAACGGTACGGTATCTACTGCTAGGGTACTACTAACTCAAGACTAGGAGTGAGCAAATGGAAAATCTGAAGCAAGTAATCAATCTTCTGTATGCTGTTGCGTCAACAATGGACACAATTTCTGTTGTAGGAATCGACAATCAAGACAAGTTTGTTGGTTGTGCAAACGTTATAAAAAATGTCGCGAAGAAATTGGAAGAAGTTTCCAATAAATTGGAGGAAATGGATGTAAAGAAGGAGGAAGAAGATGGCTGATAAAAGCGTAGGCGAACTGATTGCGGCTCAATCTGTAACGCCGACAGACCTTTTTGTTCTTGAACAGAACGGAACTGCAAAGAAGTTAACCGGACAGATTCTAGAAAATTGGCTAGTATCTTTTGCTGATGGTCACGGCGGTATCCAGTCCATTTCAAAACTGTCCACAAGCGGCCTTGCTGATACATACCGTATCACGCTAGCTGACACCACAACATTTGACTTTGTTGTAAACAATGGCAAAGGAATCACCGGCATTTCCAAAACTGGCACCAGCGGTCTGGTGGACACCTACACCATCAGCTACAACAACGGCACTACCAGCAAGTTTACAGTCACAAACGGCGCAAAGGGTGACAGGGGTGATAACGCCTATGTATGGATTAAATACGCCTCTCAGGAACCTACGGAGTCATCGCACTCCATTGGCGATATCCCGGATAACTGGATCGGTATTTATGCCGGCAACGCTTCCACTGCACCCACGGACTGGAAGCAGTACAAGTGGTTCCAGATCAAGGGCGAGAAAGGTGATACTGGTAGCCCTGCCACACTGGTTAACAAATCCGTAACCTATCAGGTTAGCGATTCCGGAAGCATCATCCCATCCGGGGCGTGGGTCAGCTCCGTTCCTGTGGTGTCTCAGGGCAAGTACCTGTGGACGAAAACGGAGTTGCAATTCAACACAGGCGACCCGATTGTATCTTACTCCGTGGCACGGATGGGCATTGACGGCTCCGGCGCTGTGTCTTCCGTAGCTGGTGTATCTCCCGATGAAACCGGAAATGTAACCCTGACAGCCGCTGATGTTGGCGCTCTAGCGTCTTCCGGAGGCGATATGACCGGTGAAATTCGAATGAACGGTCAGCCTATCTCTGGACTGAATGACCCAACGGAGGATACTCAGGCGGCACGGAAGGGGTATGTGGATAAGATGCTCCCAAAGACCGGCGGCACCATGTCCGGCTCCATTGCCATGGGCGGAAACAAGATCACGGATCTGGGGACGCCTGCAGCAAATACGGACGCTGCCACCAAAGGCTACGCCGATATTGCAGCCTATCCGGTAGGCGCAATCTACTTTTCTACCAACAGCACATCCCCGGCCAGTCTGTTTGGTGGGACCTGGGAACAACTTAAGGATCGGTTTTTGCTTGGTGCTGGTAGCACCTATTCCGCAGGAACCACAGGCGGCGAGGCGGCGCATACCCTGAACGTTGATGAAATGCCAAGCCATAGCCACGAAGTTAGATGCGTTAGATATAATTCGAACGCAGGCCCAAATGTTACTGGTAACGGATCGTTAAAATTCGTTCACGAAACATTCAGCACATATTCAAGCGGCGGAGATAAGCCACACAATAATATGCCGCCGTATCTGGCGGTCTACATGTGGAAGCGCGTGGCGTAAGGAGGGACAAATATGCGTATTTTAGATCTCGATGGAATGGAACTGGAAAGTCCTGACCTGTCCCTGGGCTATCTGACGGAGGAAGAAATCCTGATCGCCCACCATGAAGCGGTAGAGGCGGTGCAGGAGCAGTGGCATTATGAAACCACGGCGGTCTACCCTAACGGTGGGAAAGACGTTGCAAAAGTCGTGGATGTCCCCGGTGTGGAAGCGAGGGATGCCTGGGACGAGTATGATACAGTTCAGCGGTATATCCCGTACACGGACGAAGAACTGGAAGAACGCAACCGCCCGACGCTGGAGAGCCGGGTGGAGACCCTGGAAACCACAACGGATGACATGATTCTGCTCATGGCAGATTTGATTGGAGGTAAATAAGCATGAAAACCCTGAACAGTCTGAAGCTGAAAATCATGGTGCGGGCGTTTAAAATCCGCATCAAGAACGGAGAGGATTTTACCGACATCGCAGCCGATTACCCCGCCCTGACCACTGACGATCTGGAAGCCATCCGGGCGGCGCTGAATTTGGAGTGATTTGATGACCGCAAAACAAAAGCAATGCCTGCTTGCCTACCTGGACTACTACCATGGGGCCATTGACAGCTCCATCGGCCCCCAGACCCGGGCGGCGGTTCTGGAATTTCAAAGGGCGGAGGGGCTTACCGCTGACGGCAGCCCCGGCCCTCTTACCCAGGCGGCCCTGCTGGACGCGGTAGCGGCGGGCCGGTTCCGGGTGGAGGACGCCCGGACGCCGGAGGAAACCACCGGGACATTCTGGGATGAAATCAAGTATTTCACCCGAGACGAACCGGGCATAGCCTGCCCCTGCGGGCGGTGCGGCGGGTTCCCGGTGGAGCCGACCGAGCGGCTCATGCGATTGGCTGACCGGGTGCGGGAGGCTGCGGGCGCGCCGATGTGCCCCTCCAGTACAGTCCGGTGTCATGCACACAACGACGAGCTGTCCGGCTCCACTCCCAATTCCCGGCATTTAAGCGGCAAGGCTATGGACTTCTGCATCCGGGGCTGGGGAGCCGACAGGACCCTGGCCCTCGTCAGGCAGCAGCCGGAGGTTCGCTATGCCTACGCCATCAATGGCAGCTACGTTCACATGGATGTAGAATAAAAACGAAAGGAAGTAACAAAATGAAAGAAATTCTTGTAAACATTCTCAGCCGTTTCAAGTCCTGGGCCGTGTGGATGGCGATCGGTGCGCTAGTTGTATTCTGCGCAAAGGAATTTGGTGGCGTTGACATTTCCGGAACTGTAAATGGATTTCTTGATGTTCTTCTCCCCTTACTGGTAGCGTTCGGCATCGTCAATAACCCAACGGACAGGGAGCATTTCTAAATGGCGATTGAAGATCACGACATTGACCGACTGAGGGAAATTTTCGTCACACGACAAGAATGCCAGAAAACAACGGATGTTTTTGACAGTAAGTTAAATAAAGACCTTGTTCGGCTTGCGGTAATCGAAACCAAACTCAGCCAGATTACGTGGATTTTGTCAACTGTGGCCGCTGGCGTTGTAACAATGCTTATCAAGATGTTTTTCGGTGGTTGACAATCAGCGGATGATTTGTTAAAATCAAACAGGGGGCGGCGATAGCTACGCCGTAGGGGAAGAATTGCCTCCCTTCCCCTTTCCCCTGTTCAAACTTTGGAGGCATACAAAACATTTGGAGGTAAAAAACTATGGCAAACTGTGAAAGCTGCAAGGGCAAGGAAGCCCACGCACCCGAAAGCGTACCCTATATCGTGCATGAATCGTCTATGGCAAGGATGGAGCGGCAGATTAAGCGGCTGTGGATTGCGCTGATTGTTGCCGTCTGTATGTTGTTTGCAAGCAATTTCGGATGGATGATTTATGAAAGTCAGTTTGAAACAATCACCTATGAGCAGGACGGAGAAGGAATCAATAATGTAAATTATGGGGAGCAAGGTGATTTGAATAATGGCGCAGAAAGTGAAAATCAAGCGCAAGAAGAAAAATAATGCAAAAGGCTTAAAAGTAAGACGGAGGTAGTGCTTTGCTGAATGA
>CALYSH010000062.1 GCA_945485625.1 uncultured Lachnospiraceae bacterium
ATCAAAATCGATTTCATAATTTTTCCTGCTATTTTCATCTCTTTCTCCTCACTTTACCGGCAAATAGGTATTCAGATATTCTTCTACAGTGTCCATCCACTGTGCATAAATCTTGGTGTCATTCTGCAATCCGTGCCCGGAATGAGGAAATTCGAAATACTTGTAGTCCACACCGTGTTCTTCCAATGCTGCCTTCAAAGGGAGGGAAGCAAGGAACGGCTGCATTTTATCATGGGTGCCGTAGGCAACCACCGTTGCGGGAGAATCGGCTGTGACCCAATCCGCAGCGGAAATCGGTTTGACCTTTTCGAGATATGAGCCATCTGCGACTTCCGCAGGGGTAATTTCCGTTCCCGCCATCACAGAAAACAGTCCTGCACAGGCTTCATCACTCTGATCCAGTCCGAAAACGCCCCAATCCTCCTGATAGAAGCTGGCAGGGCCAACGCCACCGAAGGTCAGCACAACCGGAACAGGAGCTTGTGCTGCGTCACGGTAAGCATAAATCATGGCCAGGGCATGACCGGCAGAACCGCCGCCGATTGCCATTTTGCCGATTTTGTAGCCCAGCTTTTCCGCTTCGGCAATCACAGAGGGGATGCTGTCCCGAATTTCAACAGACTGGCTGTATACGCTGGCCGTGGGATTTTCTTCGTTGAACAAGGTGTAGTTGATACCGGCAGCAACATAACCCTTGGAGCAGAGCCATTGCAGCATTTCCGCATCCCCGGATTTGTCCCCAGAAGTAAAGCCACCCGGATGGAGATAGACCACAAGGCCGTAGTTTTCTTTACTGTCATCAGCAGGCAGATACAGGTCAAACTTGTTTGCCTCTTTTTCTCCGTAGACCAAGTCTGTATGTACCGTACCGACAGAATCATTCCACTTCACAGAGTATTTCCCGCCCAGGGGATCTTGTGTCAGCTTCATAACCGCAGACAACGCAAACACCACAATGAAAAGCACCACATAGAGCAGTCCCCACAGCACTTTTCGCACCCCTTTCCTCATAGAAAATTCCCTCCAAACAGCGTACCGCCCAGCAGCAGGTTCAGAAAGGCTCGCACAGCCAATCGCCTCAGTGCGAAGGCAACGACAACAAT
The DNA here is from genome assembly GCA_945485625.1 of uncultured Lachnospiraceae bacterium. GTDB lineage: Bacteria > Bacillota > Clostridia > Lachnospirales > Lachnospiraceae > Acetatifactor. Next base: position 1,104 of record CALYSH010000062.1, read on the forward strand.
TACAGCAATGATAATCAACCGTTTTGTCATAACGGACATGGATTTTCCTCCTTGATATTTTTTCCTTGACGAAACATTTGTTACGCCTTATACTATACAGCACAGGAGAAAAAAGATAAAGTCACAATCATAGGCCGATTGTGACATCAAGGAGTCAAAGTGTATGGGATATAATAAAAGAAACGATGAGATCAACGCCATTACCAAAGAAAGCATTGCTGTTGCCTATTATGAATTGCTGCAAAGTGAGCAGAATATTTCCGTGACCATGATTTGCGAAAAAGCCGGAGTTTCCCGCAATGCCTATTACCGTAACTTCAATTCCACGGACGAAATCATCCTATATTGCCTGATTTTGAAATGGGCAAAGTATTGTGAAATCAATCCCGTGCCGCCGGAAAATGGAGAAGTATTGAAGCAAAGACTGATTCAGTTCTTTTATGCGGAAAAAGACTTTGTCCGGGCAATCCAAAAACACGAGAAAGTCTATCTGATTGAGGAGTTGTTCCGAAAAGTCATTGTCCCGGAAGAAGATATTGGCATGGCGAAATACTTTCTGTATGTGGTTGCTTATTCGGTTTACGGTGTCATCCGGGCAATGATCGATAACGATTTTTCGGAAACACCGGAGCAGATTCTGGCAATGGGAGAAAATTTCAAGGGAGCAATATAGAATAATCACCACAGTTACCTGTATCAGAGCAACTGTGGTGATTTTTTGCATTACCGTTCGTAATCTTTTTGCTTTTTCTTCTGCGGCTTCACTTTTTCGGGTTCCTCGTGACGGAGTTGTTTCCGAACAGAAGGCTTTCTTATATCTTCCCCAAGCATCTTCTTGACTTCCTGTTTGCTTTGGCTCATCTGGTTATAGTCGTATCTATCGCCATACAGATTCTGAAGCTGATCACTTGCGGATTGTTCCTTCTCTGGTCGCAGTTCCATGCGTGCATCGGTTAATTCATCTGCATCCACATCGGCAGCGGTTTTCGCCAAATCCCTGTATCTTTCCAGGGTGCTGTCCAGTTCGGCAGTAAATTTCGCTTCCGCCTGTCCCAGAGCTTCCATCTGTGTATCCAGATTCTTTACTTCTTTTTTGAATTTGGAGAAGGCCGCATCATCCGCACACTCCATACTGTTCAGAAGCATGGACTTTTCGGATTTCAGTTCCTCCAAATCCTCAGTCAGCGTGGCAACCTGTTCTGACAATTTCTGATGCTTTATCACATGAACAAAGGACAGAGAATCCTGTTCTGCACGGAGCTGCTTTCGCTCTGCGCTTTTCTCTTTGATTTCCTGCTTGATTTCCGTATATCGTTCCATGACCGGTTTTACAGCATCCACATAGTCAGAGATTTTTTGCTTGCCGATACGGATATGACTGATACGGTACACAAGAACAATCATATTCTCTCGCAGAGTTTCCAGGGCATTTGCCAACTCCGGAATGGAAGTTTTTACTGCATCAGCCAGCTTTTTGAGCTGCGCTTTCAGTTCCCGGAGAAGGGTGTTGTCTGCCTTGATCTGGCGATTGATTTCGCAGCGGTCAGAAACAATACCCATCGCTTCCAGCTTTCGTGCGTGATAGCCCTCATGGATGGTGGGCAGTTCGTCCAGTCCCCGTGCGGCGTGACTACGGTGGTCGATCCGGGCGGCTATCTCCGGATACTGAGCCAGATGCCGATTGGTAACAGTTGCCCAGTTTTCCCGCCAGATGAGCAGCTGTTCATCGCTGTTCCAACGCTGAGAAATTGGATTCTGCCTGCCGTACTTTGTGCTTTTGGGGTACTTGTTTGCTCGCTCATAGCCATGCTTCTCAGCTTCTGAGGGAGCCATATAGGTCTTTTTTCCTCTGACCTTGTATTGATACTGCTTCTCCCAACCCTCCGCCTGTGCGGCCTTATACTCGGCAGAGGTAAATCCCCGTTCTTCTCCATCCTTCACACACAGATATTCTTTTTCGGTTTTGTGCTGCCATTTGCCGTTTTCCTGTAAGGGGCGAACCGTCAGCATAATGTGGGCGTGTGGATTGTGTCCGGGAGGATATGGGTCGTGGATTGCGACATCCGCACACATTCCGTCTGCCACAAAGTTGTCCTGAATAAATTCTGTGAGAAGGCTCTTCCAGTCTGCTTTTCCCAGCTCTATGGGAAGTGCTACCACAAATTCACGGGCAAGGCGGCTGTCCTTGGTCTTTTCGTTTTCCTCCACCGCATTCCAGAGAACGCTTCGGTCACTCCACGCAGCCGGGGCGATTGGAGGAAGAAATACTTCCTGCCAGACAAGCCCTCGTTTTCTGGTGTAATCATGCTGAATTCCATCGTAATCGTTGTATATCTGCGAACAACTCAGATATGCGGAAGCCGCCACAGCAGAGCGCCCAGCCCCACGGCTGATGACCTTTGCTTCCAGATGGTAAATTGCCATTGTGCGTCACCGTCCTTTCGTTTTGTTTCTTTTTCAAAAGAAAATGGCTCTATGCTGTGCATGGGGCATCTCCGCAAAAATCTGCCGATGGCAGGTTTGTGCGGGCAGTTGGTGGAATCCCGATGTTGAAAACAAAGGGATTCGGTATAGGTGGAAACACCGATCACCAACTGCGTGGACAATGATGACAGTTCCGCAGGAATGCAACATTGTCCATTAGGCTTCCGCAGGAGCCGCATCCGCCTCGCAGAGCGCACGGCCCCGAAGGGGATACCACCGCCCGATGTTATCGGGTGGTGAGTAAGTGCGCCCTTCGGGAATACGGAGCTTCTGTACCTTAGCCGTTCTCCGCAGCCCCAGCGCTTAATCTACGTTCCAGTTCCGCTTTCAGAGCATCCAGCTCCATAAACTGCACCTCCGGGAATACGCTTTCCAGAATGGCTCCCTGCTGAATCAGTCTGCGGGTACGCTGTTTTCGTTCCTTCTGGCGGTTTCTGGCCTCCACTGCTTCCTGTCTGTGCTTCGCCTGTAACGCTTTCTTTTCATTCTCTGTCATAGTTGTGTCCTTTCTGACCGTATCCGGTCTAAATTCTTATTTGATTGGTGCTTAGTTTTGAAAGAAATGGTGCCGGAATTGTTAGAGTGAAAAAGTGTCTTTCCGCTGTATATCAATTTGGGAACAATCCGGCACCATGGGCGTCAGATTTCAGTACCGCCTGCCAGGATTCTTCGTGCTTCTTTCATGCTTTCAGCGGCATTTCTCTGTCGGATATTCTGATTGTTGATTCTCAGCGGCACACACCGTTCCAATACTCGGTCATAGATACGGGAGCGGGTCAGATCCTGCGGGTTTTTCAGTTCCTCCAAAGTCATATTGGTAGTTACAATCAGCGGCAATTTACTGCGGTACCGACTGTCAATGACATTGAATACCTGTTCCAGAGCAAACTCCGTGCTGCGTTCAATTCCCAGGTCATCAATAATCAGCAGGCTGTACTGGTTCAGGCTGTCGATATACTGGTTCTTTTCCTCGGAATACAGCCCGGACAAGGCGTTGAGGATACGGGAGAAGTTGGTCATCAGCACCGGAACACCCTGCTCCAGCAGAGCGTTGGCAATACATCCGGCAAAGAAGGATTTCCCGGTTCCAACATCGCCCCAGAGAAGCAAGCCGATGGATTTTGCTTTCATTTCGCTCGAATGGGCAACATAGTCAAGAGCTTTCTGCATTTCCGGGCTGTAACCCTTATCATTGGCAAAGGTGTATTCCCGCAGGGATTTGTCCTGCAAACCGTTGGCTTTCAGACGGGACACCTGATCCAGAAACTCCCGGTGCTTGCGTTCAGCTTCCTCTTTATCACGCTGTTCCTGTTGACAACGGCATGGCACCGGAACAAGCATTTCCTTTCCAAGAACAGCCAGATGGTGCTGCCTGGGTGTGTTACATTTCGCACAGTAGATAAGGTGATCCGCTTCATTGCGGTATTCATCTTCCTGCAAAGGGCGGTCAGAAAAGATATTCTGAATGGTGTCAGTGATTTGGTTCATAGGCTTTCGTCCTCCTTACATTCATAGCTGCGTCTTACGGGAGCCGGGTGATCCTGCGTGTACCAGCTGTGAATCGTGGCAGCATGATCTTGATACTGCTTGCCGCTGGAGCGCATATAGCCGGACAGCTTTTCAATATATTCCCGGTACAGAGGAACTTCCCTCTGAAGCTGTATCAGTTCCTTTTCACTCAGGAAAACATTTTGATATTTTCCGTAAGCGGTGCGAGCAGCCTTACTCCCTTGTTTCTTTATCTTGTTATTGTTCTTTTCGTTATTACTTCCGGACAGCTTTCTTTCCCTTACAGAGACAGTTTCCTGTCCATCAGATGGATTGTTTTCTGTCTGTATCGGGGAAAGATTTCTGTCCTTCTGCGGCATATACTCCGGTGGGATTTTCACATAGATTTTGTTTGCCATGCCGGGGCCTTGCCGCTTCCGGTAAATCAATTCCGATTTTTCCAGAGCTGACAGCGCTGTTTTCACGGACATTTCGCTTTTGTGCATGACCTCCGCCAAGTCCTTAATGGGGAAGAAGATGAACGCACAACCTGCTTCATCTGTCCAGCCCTTATTTTTCTGGGACAGCCTTGCTCGGTCTAACAGCAGCATATACAGGATTTTTGCCGTTTCACTCAGATGCGTTGTATCCAGCAGGAACCTTGGAAATGCCATATAGGGTGGCAGCTGAGTATCCGGTGTCAGAAAATGTGTCATGCGTCCACCTCCTTCCTTTGTCATCAGCGATGCGAGTTATTCTCCGAGAAAATCCCAGTCCAGGTCTGCATCTTCTGGTTCTGGAGTGGGAATCACCGCCTGTGGTGCAATCTGTGAGATACCAGCCATGCAGCCTGCCAGATAAACCGGCAAACTTTTGTCCATAGCGTTTTCCACTGCAGTTACGATCTGAGCCACAAAGCGTTCTTCTCGTTCTCTGGTTTCCAGATAGGGGTCATCCTGCTTCTGATAGTAGCGGTCAAAGTAGTCCACCAGAGAAACGGCGATGACCTGGCTGTACGATTTGAATTTCTGCTTGTCCATGGGCTGAAGATACTGCCACGCCCGATTCTGTACATCCTTATCCAGATTGAAGCGAAGGTTTGTGCTGCGGATATTCTTGCTCATGGCTTACTCCTTCCTGCGAAGGCTGGCATAGGCGAGATATTCATATCCCTTGGCAGTCGCACAAATATCGTCCAGAATCGTCACCCGGCTTGCCTCGTACTGCCCGAAGTTTTTGACCAGACAGCCGCCACCGCCCACGATATACAGCCGCATCAGTTCCGGGTTGTATTCATACCGGCGCAGGGTTGCGAAAATATCCGCCACATACTTTTTCGCAACGGCTGTGATGCAGTCCAGATAGGGCTTGCCAATGTCAGCCGTTCCGTAGCGGAGTACCTGCTCAATGGTTGCATCCTCAATCTTGACTCCAAAACTGTCCAAAGTTGCATTCCTGGCGGCGATCATGCACTGGTTGACACCGAACTTTTCCGTCCAGCAGCGGCTTTCCACGGCCTTTTTGTTGTTGATATACAGGATGTTCATGGTGCCGTTACCGCTGTCAGCAAGGAGATTGGTTCCCCTGAAATCCCCCAATCTGCTGACGATTGCCGGATACCCCTGGGGATACAGGCTGCATCCGACGAAATGGATGTTGTATTCCTTTCCGTTGAATCGGAACTGTACCCTTTCGTTGCGGAGTAGATAGGAGCGAAAGTCCTCACGCTGTTTGCGAATCCAGGTCAGCGGCAGCCCGGCGGCCAGATGCACATCTGCTTCCCGGATGCCATGCACATTCAGTTCTCTGGCAACTGCCATCAGGGTCAGAAGGTAGTAATCCTCGTCCATGGCCTTGTCCGGGATAAATTCCTTGTGTCCCTCTCCGATGCGGTAATAGGTGCCGTTGTATTCCAGAATGTTGCCGGAGAAGATTGGCTCGGTGTCGTAGGCGGTAATGCCGGTAGGGGTAACGGTGTTTGCGGTTTTGATGTTGCCGTATCCATGATCCACGGCAATGATTTTGATGTTTCTCAGTTCCTTCATTTGCTCAGTTCCTCCTTAAAATGATTGATGGTCATAAAAACAGCCCTCCTTCCAGTAGATTTGCCATCTGTCCGGCACCAGTTTTGAAAATCTGGTACTGTTTTGATTGCAAACTAATTCTACTGAAAAGAGGGCAAAAGCACATTGAGCGCAGATTGACCGGAAATTGAGCAAAAAAGAAGCAGCCACACACCGAAGTGCATGACTGCTATAAAAATACTATTCAATTAAGGCTTGTGTGAAACTTAAATCTTCAAGCGTTTCAAAAACTATACTCTTTAATTTAAGTCTTGGATATTCATTTTGTCTATTTGCTTGTTACGGCGTCTTTTTTCCCGACAACTAAAGTAAATTGCCAGAAGAATAATGGTAGCTATGTTGCCTGACAACCAAACCAGAATCACCTGGAACACAAAACCAGCAGTTACCCCCGTACTCG
>CALYSH010000063.1 GCA_945485625.1 uncultured Lachnospiraceae bacterium
GACCACGGAGCAGAAGGGTGTTTCTGAGCGGGTACTTCAGCTTGGTGCCGGAATAAGGCTGGAGGAGGTCAATAAACAGTCTATTCTTGATGCGGTAAATCTTGTATTGGATAATGATGCATACCGGCTCTGCGCAGAAGCAATAGGAGACGGATTCAGACGTTGCCCCGGTGCCAGAGGCGCAGCAGACAAAATTGAGAGAGTTTGTGAGTAGTTAATCTTTATACAGGTTCGGTTATCAAAAGTCCTCAAGTCCTTGAAATCAAGGGCTTGGGGATTTTCTAAAAGGAGTAAAATATATATTTTTAAAAAATCTCTTGACCTTCCACCTTGTGGAAGCTGTAAAGTGATGGTGTAATCACTGATTCAGAAGTGAAAGGAAACGGAGGGAATTGATATGTTGACAGGTATGGAAGTACAAACAGTATCCGGAGCCGCTATCTTTGGTATGGTGGTATCCCTGATAATTTCGGTGGGTTTACCCATTGCTCTTTTGGTAGTCTGGCGGAAGAAATCCGGGGCAAAAATTTCTACATTTTTTATCGGAGCAGTGACGTTTGTGATTGCGGCTCTGGTGCTTGAGCAGGTATTTCATTTTGTAATAGTCAAATTAACAGGAAATGTGCTGCTGGATAATATCTGGCTGTATGCAATCTACGGCGGGCTGGCAGCAGGATTGTTTGAAGAGACCGGCCGGTTGGCGGCCATGAGGCTTTGCATGAAAAAACGCCTGGATAGGCAGAACGCAATTATGTACGGTATCGGGCATGGCGGTATCGAGGCGATTCTGATAGCAGGCTTAAGCGGTATTTCCAATATTATCTCAGCAATATTGGTGAACAGCGGAATGCTGCCCACTATTCTGAAATCGGTTGGGGATGGGGGACAGGCCGAAGCAGCATATACCCAGCTTTCTGCATTGTGGACCACCCCTGCCTATCTCTTTTATATGAGCGGGCTGGAGCGGATTTCCGCGGTATTGCTTCACATTTCTCTTTCCTATATGGTGTACCTTGCAGTAAAGAACAGAAAAATAAGCTGGTTTATTTCGGCTATCGCTATACACGCTTTGATAGACGCGGGCACGATTCTTCTGGCGCAGGTGTTGCCGGTACTGGTGGTAGAATTGATTCTCCTTGCCTTCACAGGATGTATGATATATGGGGTAGTAATGCTGTACAGAAAAGAACAGCTCCATGAAGAATAAGGAATATTCTGAATTTAAATGACATTGTACCTAAGCTGTGCTATAATACGGAAGAAGAATGTGGTTATTCATACTGTAACAGAATAACACGGTGAAATGCAAAGGAGAAAAAGCCATGTCAGAAATTGTATCAGAGCAGATAAAGTACGTGGGAGTGAATGACCGGGATTTGGACCTCTTTGAGGGACAGTATGTGGTGCCCAATGGTATTTCTTATAATTCATATGTTATTTTGGATGAAAAATGTGCCATTCTGGATACAGTGGACCAGCGCGGTACAAAGGAATGGCTGGTCAATGTGGAGGAAGCCCTTGGAGGGAAAAGTCCTTCCTATCTTGTGATTTCCCATATGGAGCCGGATCATGCCGCGAATATTCAGAGGGTGGCGGAAAAATACCCTGAAATAAAGCTGGTGGGCAATGCAAAGACCTTCCAGATGATGAAGCAGTTCTTTGACTTTACTTTCGAGGACAGGATGGTAGAGGTGAAGGAGGGGGACAAGCTCTCGCTGGGAGAACATGAGCTGACCTTTCTGATGGCACCTATGGTTCATTGGCCGGAGGTTATGGTAAGCTACGAGTCCAGTGAAAAGGTACTGTTTTCTGCGGATGGCTTTGGAAAGTTTGGCACCCTGGATACCGACGAGGATTGGGCCTGCGAGGCCAGACGGTATTATTTTAACATAGTTGGAAAGTATGGAATGCAGGTGCAGGCCCTTTTGAAGAAAGCGGCTACCCTGGATATCCGGACAATCTGTCCCCTGCATGGACCGATTCTGAAGGAGAATTTAGAGTATTACATTGGAAAATACCAGGTTTGGAGCAGCTATCAGCCTGAGGATAAGGGTATTCTGGTAGCCTGTGCGTCCATCCATGGCAATACGAAGGCCGCAGCTCTTGAACTGGTGAAAAAGCTGGAGAAAACAGGAGTGAAGGTGGCATTTACCGATTTGACCAGGGATGATATGGCGGAGGCGGTTGAGGATGCCTTCCGATACGACCGGATGGTGGTCTGTGCCTGTACCTACGATGGAGGTCTGTTCCCTGCGGCAGAAGCCTTCCTTTCTCACTTAAAATCCAAGAATTATCAGAACCGTACGGTGGGTCTGGTGGAAAACGGTACCTGGGCCCCCATGGCAGCCAAATGTATGAAGGCTGTTTTGGAGGGCATGAAAAATATCACCATTCTTGAGCCGGTGGTAAGCATAAAGTCCAGATTAAACGCGGATTCCGGGCAGCAATTGGATTTGCTGGCAGCAGAGCTGACAAAATAGATTCGGTGTCAGAGCCATGATAGTTTATTAAGCTGTCATGGCTTTTTTGTGCTTTTTTTCAAAAAACGCTTGACCTTCCATCGGGTGGAAGGTGTAAATAGAAAGTGAATTTGCAAATTCAAGGTGACAAAAGGGGGAAAACTTATCCATGAAAATCAAGCAGGTGGAGGAGCTGGTAGGCATTACCCGAAAAAATATCCGCTTCTATGAAGAGCAGGAGCTTTTGAGTGTGGGACGGTCCGAAAACGGTTACCGGGAATACGGCATGGAGGATGTGAAGCGTCTGAAGGAGATTCGTCTGCTTCGCCGCCTGGGTGTATCCCTGGAGGAAATCCGAACGCTTTTTGACGGACATCGCAGCTTAGAGGATGTCTTAGAGCGCCAGGTGATTCAGCTGGAGCAGCAAAAGGATTCCCTTCACAGGACACAGCTGTTCTGCCGTCAGATGCTGGAGGATAGGCCCTCTCTGGAGAAGCTGGATGCAGATGCCTGTCTGGAGCAGATGGATAAGCTGGAGAAGGAAGGAGTGATATTTATGGATGAAACGCATATGGATATTCATAAGAAAAAGCAGCTGGGCGCTGTTTTCGGTGCAGTTGTGATGTCCATATTGATGCTGGCACTGATTGGGCTGATGGTATGGGCCAATACACAGGAGCAGGTTCCCGTTCTGATTTTGGTAGTATACATCGGGGTCCCTGTGTTGGTAATATTAGGTGTAGTGGCAGCATTAGTATTTCGATTAAAGGAAATCAAAGGAGGAGAAGAGGATGAAGCTTCTAAGTATTAATTACATTCCGGATCAGGAGATCGAAGCACTGGGTATGGTAAAGGGTACCATAGTCCAGACCAAGAACGTGGGCAGGGACTTTATGGCAGGTATGAAGACTCTGGTTGGTGGTGAAATTGTCGGTTACACACAGATGCTGAATGAGGCAAGGCAGATTGCCATTAAGCGTATGGTGGATGAAGCCAAGGAGCTGGGTGCGGACGCTGTGATAGATATTAAGTACGGTTCCTCCCAGATTATGGCGGGTGCGGCAGAGGTAATTGCATACGGAACCGCCGTAAAATACAAAAATAAATAAACAGACCTGAGAATGAAGAAGGCAGTCCCCTTTATGGAGATTGCCTTTTGGTTTGTCAAGGTGGATTTTCATTGAATTTCCTTTGTTTCTATGGTAAAATATCTTCATATTTTTGTTGTACGGAAGAACCTGTGAAAGAAAGAATTAGAAATGGAGGAAAAGGATGGAAAAGAAATCAAGTTTTACCAGTAAATTGGGTTTTATCTTAGCGGCAGCAGGCTCTGCTGTAGGTTTGGGAAACATCTGGAGATTCCCTTATCTGGCAGCAAAATACGGTGGAGGTATCTTCTTACTTGTATATTTGATTTTGGCAGTTACCTTCGGTTTTGCTTTGATGATTACCCAGATTGCAATCGGACGAAAGACAGGAAAAAGTGTAGTAGAAGCATACAAGATGTTGGATAAGCGTTTTGCCTTCCTGGGTTATTTGGAAGCGCTGGTTCCGATCATTATTTTTCCTTACTATTGTGTAATCGGTGGTTGGGTGGTAAAGTTCCTTGCCGTGTATGCAAGCGGACAGGGTCATGCGGCAACCGATGGAGATTTTTTTGGCGGATTTATCAGTAATCCGGCGGAACCCCTGGTATATCTGGGAGTTTTCCTTTTACTCACCTCTATCGTTGTGCTTCTCGGTGTGGAGAAGGGGGTCGAGCGCGTAAGTAAGCTGATGATGCCCTTGCTGGTTATCATGTCCGTCGGACTTGCAGTGTATTCTCTGACACTTCCCGGTGCCATGGATGGTTTGGTTTATTATATAAAGCCTGAGTTTTCAAACTTCTCTTTAAAGACCGTGGTTGCCGCCATGGGACAGCTGTTTTACTCCATGTCCCTGGCAATGGGTATTATGATTACCTACGGTTCTTATACCCCGAAGAATGATGATATGGAAAAATCAGTCCGTTACATCGAAATCTTTGATACCGCTATTGCATTTCTTTCCGGTATGATGATTATTCCTGCTGTATTTGCTTTTTCCGGCGGAGACAGTGAGGCCCTGAAGGCAGGCCCTACCCTGATGTTCATTACACTGCCGAATGTCTTTGATTCCTTCCCGGGTGGAAGTATTTTGGGTCTAGTGTTCTTTGTATTGGTATTGTTTGCGGCTTTGACCTCTGCAATTTCTCTTTTGGAGGCCATTGTATCCATTATCAGTGACAAGATTCATGTGAAGAGACAGGTGATTTGTATTGCAGCTACCGTAGTGGCATTTCTGATGGCCATACCCTCCTCTCTCGGAAACGGTATCTGGAGTCATATTCTGCTTCTTGGCAAGCCGTTCCTTGACTTCTTCGATTTCATCAGCAACAACATCATGATGCCTGTCGTGGCACTCATCTTGTCCATCTTTGTTGGATATGTGGTGAAGCCGAAGGTGGTAATCGATGAAGTGGAAAGCTCGGGGAAGTTTCGTACAAAGCAGATGTTTGTTGTCGTGATTAAGTATATCGTACCGGTATGTATGGCAATCATTCTGATTTCCTCTATCATTGGTTACGTATAATTGGAAAACGAAATATATGGGTCGATTATCCGTAAAGGATTGATCGCAAGAAAGGCATGGAAAAAACAATGGACAAGAACGAAAGAATTCAGAGAATACAGGAAATGACCAAGGGTTACACGGTCTTTAGTCTGTATACCAGACTTCCCTTTGTGGAATGTGAAAAGAAAGAGCTTTATGACCAGGCTTATCTGTTTGAGTCTGCAGAGGATGCAGAGGCTATGGGTAAGGAATATTTTGAGGAAAAGATCCGCCTGACCTTACAGGAGCTTACCACCAAGGATATGCCTGTATGTGGTACGGATGGCAGTGTAAAGACGGTAAAGGTGAATCAGATCAGACAGTATCTGTATCTGATTCGGCAGCTGGGTGTGAATGCAGTCTGCTATAAGCCCCTGAATGAGGAGGCAACTACCATTCCTCTGATGGAAATCCTTCCCAAGGAGCTGGCAAAGCCTTTGGATCCTGAAGTAGATAAGATGACTCAGATTCAGTTAAGCGGTATTTATCTGGCACAGGAGCTTCGCAGAGACCCCAAGGAGCCTAATATTGATAAGCTGATCGAGTTGACCAATGACTATTATGAAACTCTGGTTAACAGCAATATTCTCTTGCCTGTAATGGTACCGGAAGGGAAAGAGAAAGAGGAGTATCTGAACCTGGGCGAGTGCCAGCTGCCTTATGTAAAGAGCGGAGAACATACCTTCCTTGCAGTATTTACCGATCCCAGAGAGGTAGAGAGCTACGTTCAGGGTCAGAACCCCAGAGTCGTGCCCATTCCCTTCTCTGATATTGAGAAGATTTGTCCCGCTGCATGTGCGGGCTGTATGGTGAATCCCATGGGCTTTTCACTTCCTCTGAATAAAGAAGACTTCCGCAAGATTATTGAGAAGCACAAAAAATAACGCGCAACCAGATAGTCTCCGACAGGGAGAGTAACAAGGGATGAAAAGGAAGAAAACAGGCCGGATATGCATGATAGTATGTCTGGTAGTGATTGTGTTATGCAATGTTTATGCGTGGGAGAGCAAAGGGTTTAGCGATTTTTATATCACCTATGTTTTCCCAATCTGGGTAGGCACCTACGGACGATTTACAGGCATGTTCCCCTTTTCGGTGGGAGAGTGGCTGATTGTGGCAGGTGCCTGCCTGTTTTTGTTGGCTGTCATTCTGATACCGGTCAGAGTGATTCTGTCTATTCTTGGAAAGAGGAATCCGGAAGCCGGTAAGCTTTATAGGTGGAAACGCCGGATTGCCGGTTATCACTATGGCTTCGCGTGGCTTTTGGTTGTGGTAGCAATGATTATGTCCCTGAACTGTTTCATGCTGTACCATGGTACTACCTTTCAGGAGACCTATTTCCCGGGGGAACAGGACGAATATTCCCTGGAGGAACTGGCAGATGCGTGGAATGTGGTGGCAGTGAATTGTATTCGTCTGTCCGGTATGGTGGAGCGGGATGAACGGGGTCGTGTAGTGTATCCCGGAAGTGTAAACGCAGCCGGGGAGAGTGTGGATATGGCGGACAAAGCCAGAGAGGTCATGGCTCAGATGGGGGAGGAGTATCCCAGATTAAAGGGGTATTATCCCCGGGCAAAGGCAATGTTTTTCTCGGATCTTATGTGTCAGATGTACATGGCCGGGTATTATTTCCCCTTTTCCATGGAAGCGAACTATAATGATGTGATGCAGGTGACCAATACACCATCCACCATCTGTCATGAGCTGGCCCATCTCAGGGGATATATTTTAGAGGATGAGGCGAATTTTATCAGCTTCCTGGCATGCACCCGTTCCGATGATATCTTCTTCCAATACAGCGGCTATCTGGAGGTCATGAGTTATCTGTATCAGGAGCTAAATAATCTTACCCCGGAAGAGGTGAAATACATGAATGATGCCGGCATCGGAATCTGTCCCATCACGAAACAGATTCTGGGGGATGCTACTTTCGTACTGCCGGAACAATGGGATCGGATTGAGGAAGAGGCGGTACTGGATACAGAGACGGTGGAAAAGGCTTCTGATGTTTTTGTGGAAACCTCTCTTCAGTTAAATGGGGTGTCGGATGGCATGAAGAGCTATAGTCGTGTGGTGGAGTTGTTGATTTTGTACTACAGGCAACATCCGGAGGTACCTGACTTTCCGGATTAGCAGAAAGAATTTCAATTTTTTTTGCAGAAGGACTTGACAAACGGATGGAATTCATATAGAATAACCAATGTTGTGACGCAGAAGTGTTTTTGAACGTGTCGCGGGAGTTCTCTTCTGTGAGCCCAGATAGCTCAGTTGGTAGAGCAGAGGACTGAAAATCCTCGTGTCACTGGTTCGATTCCGGTTCTGGGCATGACAGGAAATCATTGATTTCCTGATGTTTATATAAAGCAAAGTGCCTTTGGCATTTTGTGACCTGTGCGGGTGTAGTTCAATGGTAGAACACCAGCCTTCCAAGCTGGATACGTGGGTTCGATTCCCATCACCCGCTCT
>CALYSH010000064.1 GCA_945485625.1 uncultured Lachnospiraceae bacterium
AACCCATCAGCGAGGCGGAGGGTATGGCAGATTATCTGGAGCGTTGCGGAATTGCAGCAGAGAGAATATTACGGGAAGATCAGTCAAGAAATACCTATGAGAATCTAAGGCTTTCAGCCAATCTGCTGAATCCGGAAACGGACCGGGTGGTCATTGTAACCAACAACTTCCATCTGTTCCGGGGCAAGGCAATTGCGAAGAAAATGGGCTATAAACAGGTGGACGGACTGGCGGCAGCCTCTCATCCCTGGTTTCTGCCGAATAATTTGCTGAGGGAATTCTTTGGAGTGGTGAAGGATTTTCTGTTGTGTCAGCTATAGGGGCGCCCGGGAAAGGAGAATGCAGACCATGGATATACAGGTGGGTGATATCCTTACATTAAAAAAACAGCATCCCTGCGGTTCAAAGCAATGGGAGGTGTTACGCATCGGAGCAGATTTCAGATTGAAATGTACGGGGTGCGGACATCAGATTATGATAGCAAGGAAGCTTGTAGAAAAAAATATCAGGGAAATTGCGAAAAAAGCTTGAAACCATTGACGTTTTATGGTAACATACATTTTCGTGATATATAATTCCTTGCTCACATTCAGGGTGGGCCAGAGACCAAAAGGAGGTAACTAATAATGAACAAGTACGAATTATGCGTTGTTGTTAGCGCTAAAATCGAAGATGACGAGAGAGCAGCAGTTGTGGACAAGTGCAAGGCTCTGGTTGAGAGATTTGGCGGTACCATCACAGAAGTAGACGACTGGGGCAAGAAGAAGCTTGCTTACGAAATCCAGAAGATGAAAGAAGCTTTCTACTACTTTATCAGATTCGATGCTGAGGCAACAGCTCCCGCTGAAATTGAGAGCCGTGTCCGCATTATGGACAATGTCATCAGATTCTTATGCGTTAGACAGGACGAGGCATAATAGAAAGCGAGAGGGTAGATATGAACAAAGTAATTCTGATGGGACGTTTAACAAGGGATCCTGAGGTAAGATATTCCCAGGGCGAAAATCCCTTGGCAATTGCGAGATATACACTGGCTGTTGACAGAAGACAGTCCAGAAGTAACGGCGGAGACGAGCAGAGCGCTGATTTTATTAATTGCGTGGCTTTTGGACGTTCCGGCGAATTTGCGGAGAAATATCTTCACAAGGGAACCAAGATTGCAGTTACCGGACGGATTCAGACCGGCAGCTACACCAATAAGGAGGGTGTAAAGGTTTACACCACCGAGGTAGTAGTGGAGGATCATGAATTTGCGGAGAGCAGAAATGCATCCGGCAACGACGGTAATAGTTTTAACGGCGGTTATTCCCATGGCGGCGCCGCAAGCGCTTCCGGAGCCGGTGACGGCTTCATGAATATTCCGGATGGAATCGATGAGGAATTACCGTTTAACTAATGGATGATGATTTAGAGATAGGAGGCATTGATATGGCTTTTAATAAGACTGAGAAATCCGATATGCCCATGAGAAAAAAGGGCGGACTTCGTCGCAGAAAGAAGGTTTGTGTATTCTGTGGTAAGGATAATGTAATCGACTACAAGGATACCAACAAGTTAAAGAGATACGTTTCTGAGAGAGGAAAGATTCTTCCTCGCAGAATCACCGGCAACTGTGCAAAGCATCAGAGAGCGTTGACCGTAGCAATCAAGAGAGCACGTCACGTGGCACTTATGCCTTATATTGCAGAATAAATTCTGTAATTACTGAAATTGAATTGTATATCATAACTTAGGCACTCCTCAATCTGATTGGGGAGTGTCTTGCGTTAGTGAGGAAAAAAGCAAATTCTAAGAAAAGAACACAATTTCGGGAAGGTGTAAATATATTATACAGGAGGAAGCAATATGAAGGTAGCAGTGGTATGGTCCAGTCCCAATGTGGACGGTTTGACAAATCGCGGGGCAAAGCAGTTTATGAATGGCCTGGTAAAGGCGGGGGCGGAGGTGGATGAGATCCATTTAAACCGCACAAGGATGAATCATTGTATGGCTTGCGGAAACGGCTGGGGACAATGCAGGGAAACAGGTGAATGTGCTCTGAAGGATGACTTTGCAGATGTGTATAAGAGACTGACAGAGGCGGACGGTATTGTATTTGTATCCGCGGTTTACTGGTCGGATATGACGGAATGTATGAAGGCCTTTCTGGACAGACTGCGCAGATGTGAGGCCACACACAATCATTATCTGGCGGAGAAGCGCTGTGTGCTGATTGCCTGCGCGGGCGGTACCGGCAGAGGGACGCTGGAATGCCTGGGACAGATGGAGAAGGCGCTGGTTCATATGGGTATGAGAGCGTATGACCGGATTTCCGTGATCCGATACAACTCCGATTATGTATTGCCAGCTTTGGAACAGGCCGGTGAGGTATATGTGGAACGTCTGGAAAACGGGTTTGATATGAGATACTGATAGAGTGTTTTCGGGAAGGGCTGAGAATATCTCAGCTCTTTTTGTGATTTCATTGAAATTCCTGCTTTGGAATGGTATAATAAAATCGTGTTTGTATGCTTCAAGAGAAAGGGAATTGCTATGGAAAAAAGAGAAATTAAGTTTCATCTGCCGGGATTACGATATAATTATCCTTTGAATATGTTCTGGGTGAGTATGCTGGAGGAGTACCCGGAGTTCTTTCGGGAGGGTGTGAAAATTGCATCCTTCTTTGGCGAGTTTCCCACTTCCCTTTGGAACGGGGGACGTTTCAGCGGGGGAGACCAGTGTGATGCACGATTTATCAATGAGGTGGTACGCGGAGCCAATTCCAAGGGGATTCCCATTCGGTATACGTATACCAATCCTTCCCTGACAGAAGCGGATCTGAAGGATGAATACTGTAATTATTGTATGAAGGTGGCGGATAACGGCATGAATGAGGTGCTGGTGGTGTCTCCGATTCTGGAGGAATATATCCGCAAAAACTATCCGGGATACAAGGTGAACAGTTCTACCTGTAAGGCTATCAAGGATATTGACGAGCTGAATGAGGAGACCAGAAAGGATTATTATCTGGTGGTACTGGATCAGAATCGCAACAATCAGTTTGACTTTATTGAGAAGATTGAGAATAAGGATAAAATTGAAATACTGGTGAATTCCTGCTGTATTCCCAACTGCCCGAAACAGGCGGAGCATTATGAAATCATCGCAAAGCAGGAAAGAGTGGAGCTGGAGAACAGAAAGCTTCCGCCACAGTTAAGAAGACCCATTCCGGAGTGGACCTGTGTATGCGGTTACCGTAAGACTCCTTATACCAGAAAGGGACACTCCAACGTAATTCCTTCTGAAGCCCTGTGGGATACCTATGTGCCAATGGGCTTTACCAATTTCAAATTGGAAGGAAGAACTGCCAGCTGGTTCTCTCTGATGGATACCTACTGCGATTATATGATTAAGCCGGAGTACAAGGATGAAGCCAGATTTACGCTCGTGACACGTTTGCAGAGCAGTGGATTTATCAGGGTGATGACTCCTCCGCCCACACCGTTTGTGTTACCCAAGTAGTTTTCGAATAACTTCGACAAAAGCTTATAAGAAGTGATTTTTTATGCTATGGCGTGCAGAAAACAAATCTGTTATACTGTTCTGAGAGGTAGCTTATGAAAAAAAGAATTCGAATAAAGGGCAGATTGAGAACATTTACCCGTTTCAGTATTTACCTTGGCTTTTTACTGCTGGCAATTGATCTGGCCGTGTTTATGGTGAATGTTACGGCAGGCTTCCTGCTGCTGGGATATGCTTTCGTATATTTTGCGATTACCCTGTCCCTGTATTTTTACAACAAACCGATTCTGATGAATGAACTGATCAGTTTTGCTACGGAATATGGGCAAATCCAGCGGAAGCTCCTGCGTGATCTGGAGATACCGTATGCTCTGCTGGATGACGGCGGAAAAGTTATTTGGATGAATATCGCCTTTGAGAATGTGGTACATCAGCCCAAGGGCTTTAACAAATCCATTACAGCCTTATTTCCCACCATCACCAGGGACAAGCTTCCGGGGGAAGATGGCGCAGATGAGATTCAGTACGATTTACAGTATGAAGATGCAGACTATATTGCGAAATTCCGCCGCATTTCCTTAAAGGGGATGGCGGAACACAGCGATATGATTGATTCGGAAGGGTATGATGGATATCTTATTGCAGTATATCTTTTTGACGAGACTGCGTTACATATTGCACTGCAGGAGGTGGACGACCAGAGCCTGGCAGCAGGTATGATTTATCTGGATAATTATGAGGAGGCTCTGGCAAGTGTGGAAGAAGTCCGCCGGTCCCTTCTGACAGCCCTGATTGATCGAAAGATTAATAAGTATATTTCCGGTCTGGATGGTATCAGTAAGAAGCTGGAGAAGGACAAGTACCTGATTATTCTTCGAAAAAAGGCGATTGAGCAGCTCAAGGAGAATCGATTCGATTTACTGGAGGAAGTAAAGACTGTTAATATCGGAAATGAGATGGCGGTAACCATCAGTATCGGTATCGGTCTGGATGGATTAAGCTATGCTCAGAATTACGAGTTCTGCAGAAATGCCATTGATCTGGCACTGGGACGGGGCGGAGACCAGGCAGTGATTAAGACCCAGGACAGCGTTTCCTATTATGGCGGTAAGAGTCAGCAGGTAGAGAAGAATACCCGTGTAAAAGCCCGTGTGAAAGCGCATGCTTTGAGAGAGATTATGACTGCAAAGGATACGGTTCTTGTAATGGGACATCGTATGCCCGATGTGGACTGCTTTGGCTCTGCTGTTGGTATTTACCGGATTGCCAAGACCCTGGATCGAAAGGTACATATCGTTTTGAATGAAATTCCCAGCTCAATTCAGCCTCTGGTGGAGTTGTTCCGGGGCAACCCGGAATATGACAGTGATATGATTATCGGCAGCCAGCAGGCTTTGGAGCTGGCAGGAAACAACACCGTGCTGGTTGTGGTGGATGTCAATAAGCCTTCCATTACAGAGTGCCCGGATTTGATTCGCCTGTGTAAGTCTGTTGTAGTGTTAGACCATCACAGACAGGGTACGGAGACCATTGAGAATGCAACCCTCTCTTATGTGGAGCCTTATGCATCTTCTGCCTGTGAGATGGTTTCTGAGGTGTTACAGTACATTTACGATAATATTAAGATGAAGCCTGAGGAAGCAGACTGTATGTATTCCGGTATTATGGTGGATACCAACAATTTTGCCACCAAGGCCGGTGTCAGAACCTTTGAGGCTGCGGCATTTTTGCGCAGGAGCGGTGCAGATGTAAGCCGTGTCAGAAAGCTGTTCCGAGAGGATGCTGCCGAATACAAGGCGAAAGCGGATGCCGTAAGTCAGGCGGAGATTTACAGACAAAATTTTGCGATTTCCGTGTGTACCGCGGAGGATTTGCCGAGTCCCACCATTATCGGAGCCCAGGCAGCCAATGAACTGCTGAATATCCGGGGAATCAAGGCAAGCTTTGTGCTGACGGAGTATCAGGGATTGATTTATATCAGTGCACGTTCCATTGATGAGGTCAATGTACAGGTTATTATGGAACGTATGGGCGGAGGCGGACATATGAATGTAGCGGCCTGCCAGCTGGAGAGCACCGGTATTGCTGAGGCAATCGGTGCCCTGAAGAAGACGTTGGATGATATGCTGGATAACAACGAAATCTAGTGCTCCAGGCATATGACCAGGAAAGGAAGAGAAAACCATGACGATTATTCTACTGCAGGATGAAAAGAAATTAGGAAAAAAGGGTGATATTATTGAGGCAAGTGAAGGATATGCAAGAAATTATATCCTTCCCAAGAAGATTGGTGTGGAGGCAACCCCCAAGAACCTCAATGATCTGAAGCTGAAGAAAGCGAATGAAGATAAGATTGCCCAGGAGAATCTGGAGAAGGCAAAGGAGCTTGCAGCCCTCATTGAGACAAAAAGCGTTGTGGTGAAGATGAAGGCCGGGGAAAATGGAAAGGCCTTTGGCGCTGTTTCCGGGAAGGAAATTGTTTCCGCGTTGAAGGAGCAGCATGATATTGAAGTAGATAAGAAGAAAATCCAGCTGGCTGACAATATTAAGAATTTCGGCTGCTATGAAGTGCCTGTGAAATTGCATCCCCAGGTAGCGGGAACGATTCACGTAAAGGTGACGGAGGCGTAAAGGTACCGAAACCACAGCATGGCGGTGTGCCTGAGAAGCAGACATGCCCGGGAGGAGGCTTAGATGCCGGCAATGGAAGAAAATTCGATAAAAAGAATAATGCCTCACAGTCTGGAGGCGGAACAATCCGTAATTGGTTCCATGTTTGTCAGCCGGGATGCCATCCTGGCCGCCTCGGAATTGATTTCCGGAGAGGATTTTTATAATAAGCAGTATGGTGTGATTTTTGATACCATGCTGGAAATCAACGACCAGGGACTACCGGTGGATCCGGTTACCCTGTTGGACAAGCTTCGGGAGAAGGATGTTCCTCCGGAGGTCAGTGATATCGGTTACATAAAGGATTTATTGACTGCAGTACCCACTGCAGCGAATGTGAGATATTATGCCAATATTGTGGCAGAGAAGTCCGTGCTTCGTAAAATGATTCGTCTGAACGAGGACATTGCCAATAACTGCTATTCCGGCAAGGAGAGCCTGGAGTTTATTCTGGAGGATACGGAGAAGCGTGTATTCCAGCTGGTTCAGCAGAGAAATACCGGCGAGTTCGTACCCATTCGGCAGGTTGTCATGAATGCCATGCACAAGATTGATGCGGCATCCAAAAACAAGGGAGCAGTTACGGGAGTCCCCACCGGATTTATCGATTTGGATTATCGAACCGCAGGAATGCAGCCCTCCGATTTGGTTTTGATTGCGGCCCGTCCTTCCATGGGAAAGACCGCATTTGCCTTAAATATTGCACAGAATGTTGCCTTCCGTCAGAACAAGGCGGTAGCAATTTTCAGCCTGGAAATGAGTAAAGAACAGCTGGTAAATCGTATGTTTTCCCTGGAATCCAATGTCGATGCACAGAAGCTTCGTACCGGACAGCTGGAGGATCTGGACTGGGAGCGTTTGATTGAAAGTGCAGGAGTCATTGGACGATCCAAATTGATTATTGATGATACACCGGGTATTTCCGTATCCGAGCTTCGCTCCAAGTGCAGAAAGTTTAAACTGGAGCATGGGCTGTCCATGATTATCATTGACTATTTGCAGTTGATGTCCGGCAGCGGCAGATCGGAGTCCAGACAACAGGAGATATCCGAGATTTCCCGTTCCTTAAAGGCTGTGGCCAGAGAACTTCAGGTGCCGGTGCTGGCATTGTCCCAGTTGTCCCGTGCGGTAGAGCAGAGACCGGATCACAGACCCATGCTTTCCGACCTGCGTGAGTCCGGAGCAATCGAGCGGGATGCGGATGTGGTTATGGTTATTTATCGTGACGATTATTACAATCATGATACGGACCGCAAAAATATATCGGAGATCATAATCGCCAAGCAGAGAAACGGTCCCATCGGTACCGTAGAGCTGGCCTGGCTGCCGGAATATACCAAGTTTGCCAATCTTGCCAGGAATGGGCG
>CALYSH010000065.1 GCA_945485625.1 uncultured Lachnospiraceae bacterium
TATGAAAAAAAATCAAGTATAAATATAAAAACTTTTGCATAAAAATTTATTTATTTGACATACTAGGTTTGTAACTATTAATCAGACAAAAGGAGATACCATTATGTCAAACAATTTTCAGAACAATGATAATAACAAAATGAACGATTCCAACAAGAATTGTCAGAACAGCAACGACAAGAATTGCAAGAATTCTCAGAATAACAACAAGGATTCCCAGAACAGTAAGAATTGCCAGAACAACAACCAGGATAAGAAAGAGTATTAATCCGGTTGGAGAGTGAACGGAGCGTCCCGGAGGAATAAGAACCTCCGGGACGTTTCTATTTACAGAAGTCGCAAAAAAAGATATACTATAGTATTGTAAGAATTGGAAGGATACATAAACATGAGACGATTTGAACTGATTGCACCCTGTCATTTTGGCATGGAAGCGGTTTTGAAAAAGGAAATAATTGACCTGGGATATGATATAACCGAGGTGGCAGACGGACGAATCACCTTCTACGGGGATGAGGAAGCACTTTGCAGAGCCAATGTGTTTTTGCGTACTGCAGAACGGATTCTGATTAAAATCGGGGCTTTTCATGCGGAAACCTATGAGGAGCTATTTCAGGGCACCAAGGCACTTCCGTGGGAGGAATATATCCCGGTGGACGGAAAGTGCTGGGTTGCCAAGGCGGCCAGTGTGAAGTCCAGGCTGTTCAGCCCTTCCGATATTCAGAGCGTGATGAAGAAGGCGATTGTGGACCGGTTGAGAAGCCTGTACCATGTGAACTGGATGGAGGAGACCGGCGCGTCCTTTCCGCTGAGAGTGTTTCTGATGAAGGATGAGGTGGTGGTTGGATTGGATTCCACAGGGGAATCCCTTCATAAAAGAGGGTATCGTAAGCTGACAGCGAAAGCTCCTATTGCAGAAAATCTGGCAGCAGCACTGATCATGCTGACTCCATGGAACAAAAGCCGTATTCTGGTGGATCCCTTTTGCGGAAGCGGAACCTTCCCCATCGAAGCCGCTATGATGGCCAGCAATATGGCCCCCGGTATGAACAGAAGCTTTACGGCTGAAAGCTGGGAGCATATTGTCGGTAAAAGAAATTGGTATGATGCCCTGGATGAGGCCGGGGAGCTGGTGGATTTGCATGTGGAGACGGATATCCAGGGATATGACATTGATGATGCCATGGTGAATATTGCAAGGGAGAATGCGAGGCTTGCGGGAGTGGATCACCTGATTCATTTCCAGAGAAGAAGTGTGGAACAGCTCAGTCATCCGAAAAAATATGGATTTATCATTACCAACCCTCCCTACGGCGAACGCTTGCAGGACAAGGATGAGATGCCGGCATTGTATAAGATCATTGGGGAACGATATAAGGCACTGGACTCTTGGAGCCTGTATATGATAACGGCATATGACCAGGCAGAAAAATATATCGGCCGGAAGGCAGACAAAAACAGAAAGATATATAATGGCATGATGAAGACATACTATTATCAGTTCATGGGTCCCAAGCCGCCGAAGCAGCGCACCATGGGGACAAACGAGTAGAAAGGTGACAATGATTATGACGAAGAAAATTGTTTTTGCCACAGGAAATGCGGGCAAGGTAAAGGAAATTCGTATGATTCTCGCGGATCTTGGAATGGAGGTCCTATCAATGAAAGAGGCGGGAATTCGTCTGGATATTGAGGAGGACGGTACCACCTATGAGGAGAATGCTTTGATCAAAGCAAGAGCGGTGGCTGCCCATACGGATGCCATTGTGATGGCGGATGACTCCGGCCTGGAGGTGGATGCCCTGAATAAGGAACCCGGCGTGTACTCTGCAAGATATCTGGGTGAGGACACCCCATACAGCATTAAGAATGCGGAGATTATTAAGCGCCTGGAGGGATTGGAGGGTGAGCAGAGAAGCGCCAGATTTGTGTGCGCCATTGCAGCCGTATTCCCGGATAAGAGTGAAGTGACTACCAGAGCAACCATTGAGGGGCAGATCGGTTTCGAAGAAAAGGGAACGAACGGATTCGGTTACGACCCCATCTTCTATGTACCGGAGTTCGGAAAAACTACGGCTGAGCTGACGGAAGAGGAAAAGAACCAGGTGAGCCACAGAGGAAAAGCCTTAGAACTGATGAAAAAGGAATTGATGCGATATGAAGAAAGTCATTGTAGTAAGTGATACCCACAGACAGAATGAGAACTACTTTAAGGTTTTGGAGATGCATAAACCGGACATGGTGATTCATTGCGGCGATGTGGAGGGCAGCGAGTACGCACTGACGGAAGCTGCAGATTGTCCGGTACATATGGTTGCTGGAAACAATGATTTCTTTTCCGATTTGCCGAAAGAATTGGAATTGTCCGTGGATGGATACCAGGTTCTGGTGACGCATGGACATCATTATTATGTATCCATGAGCACGGAGATTCTTGCTCATGAGGCAGCAGCCAGGGGAAAGCAGGTTGTGCTATATGGCCATACACACAAGCCCGGTGTAGAATATCGGGAAGGAGTGTATGTGGTAAATCCCGGAAGTCTTTCCTATCCCAGACAGGAGGGAAGAAAGCCTTCCTATTGTATTATGGAAATCGACCGGTTTCATGAAATCCACTTTACCATTGCATATCTGAAATAGAACCCGCAGTATTTGTTGCTTGACAGGCCGGCATGGGTGATATATAATATGCAATGTTTGCGGGGTGTGGCTCAGCTTGGCTAGAGCACCTGGTTTGGGACCAGGGGGTCGCAGGTTCGAATCCTGTCACCCCGATTGCAGATGAGAGAGAAAAGCTCGTTTTTGGGCTTTTCTCTTTTTGTTAACTTAAAAATCCCAAAATTGGGAAATAGTGAACGATAACATCCCTTATCGTGTGGAATATCTGCTTTCTTTTTTATTTCATACGTGGTAATATTTCATTATTCTATTTCAGTAGTGCATTATTTTCTGCATGGGAGGTTAAAATGAAGAGAAAGCGAAACGGAAGAGGTTGTTTGGCAATGTTGTTGTCGGCTTGCATGGTGTTCGGCATGCTGACAGGGTGCGGAGGTGACAGGGGAACGTCAGCGGAGATTCCTTCGTCCTCAGGAAATGAAACGGTGAGTTCTGAGGTTTCGGCGGCGCCGGATGTAGAAGGAGGAACCGATGGCGGCGGAGACATTTCCCTGATTGCGTCCATAAAGGAGAATTTTTCGGCAGCAGTCCTAAGCGAAAATTATAACAAGGGACAGTATAATCTTGCGTCCGATTATGTATTTGAGTTCCCCTGCAGCGAAGCGGCCGGTTATCTTGCCTTTAAGGCTTTTGGGGTGTATGCTTCGCCGAATTTTACAGAGAACTTTCGAACCTATAACCGGAATACCTATGAAAACGGTGTGATTCGTGTTGCCCCGGGAGATGTGGTTCAGCTGGATGCAAATGGTTCCAGGGATATCAACAATGGTACCTGGGGATCATTAAATGAGCTGTATCTGGTCCAATTTATTGATTTGGAAACCGGAAAGGATTTGGAGAAGCCCATAGTGACTCCGTTTTCGGTGAGACATGATGTGAAGGCGCCGGTAATTGCTCAGGGTGTGGATGAGAAAAATAATTACACACTTTCTTGGAAGCCTGTGGAGGGCGCAAAGCAGTATGTGGTATATGAGTACTTTGGTGGCTGTGCCTACAATGTTTGCTGTACTACCACTGAAACATCCGTGAATGTGGAGGAATTTAAAAAGCAGAAGGACTCGGAAGATTTACTGGCACTTTTTAAGAAGGATTTGGAAAATGCCGGATATGATGTGGACCATAACGGTGTGTTTGTGATGAATGCAGCGGTGCATTACAGTGATGAGTTAAATGACGGTTACTACACGGTAATTGCCATTGACGAAGCGGGTAAGGTGTCCGGCATCAGTAATATTGTGGATGTAAGAGATGTGGCAAAGCTTCTTCCTTATAAAATAAAGGATAATGTCCTGAAGGCTAATATCGAAACCATTCAAGATGTACCTGCCTATGTGACGGTGGAGATGGTGGATGGATCGGAAAGCCAGATGATTATTGATTATCATGGGGCACAGGCTTATAAGTATCCTGAGGAGCCGAACAAGATTGCGGTGAAGGCTCATGTAGCAAATACCTTGTTTGACAGCTTCATGGTGGTCATGACCGGTATGGAGTATGACCAGGTGGTGCAGGAGAAAAATGTGTTCCTGGAGCGGGAGGACCGGCTTCTTTCAACGGTGAGAAGCGCGAATCCGGAGGCCGGGGCACTGGAAATTGAGGAGGAAGTTCCGGAGGAGATCTCTGAGGTGATTCAGGATCCGCAGCCTTCTGTAGAAAGCAGTGAACCTGCAGAGCCTGAGCAGCCGGAAACCACGGAAGAAAGCAGTGAACCTGCAGAGCCTGAACAGCCGGAAATCACGGAGGAAAGCAGTGAGCCTGCAGAGCCTGAACAGCCGGAAATCACGGAGGAAAGCAGTGAGCCTGTAGAACCTGAGATTCCGGACACGAACGTTGAAAAAACAATTGGGGAGCAGCTGCTGGATGATGTGGCCGGGAATGTGAACCATAATCTGAAGTTGCTTGGTGAAAAGCGTGTAAAGTCCGTGCTGTACGCCCAGACGGAGCTGGAGGCATGGATGGCGTGCTGCCTGATTGCACAGAGTGATGTGATTCCGGTGCCTGTTACGGTGTTCCCTGAGGCGGCAAATCTGAATTACCTGTTTGAACTGTTCCTGGAGGCTTACAGACAGAATCCCACCAGCGGAGTGGTGGATATCTCCAATGTGAAATACAACAATCAGTATGAGGCGTTGATTATTCCATATGCGGAGGAGAGAGAAGTCAGACTGAACAAAGCAAAACAGGAGCTGGAAAAGGCGGAGGAGGTGGTTGCCTCCGTATGCAAAGACACGATGTCGGATTATGAGAAGGTTCTTGCATTGAATAATTATTTCTGCACCAACGCTTCCTATGACTCTGATTCCACTTCAACAAATGTGGATATGGACGATCTGACCGAAAGCTTTATTGATGCACACACTCCTTACGGTATTCTCTGCAAAAACTATGGGGTATGTGAGAGCTACTCCGAGGCATTTATTCTGACATCCCGAATGGCCGGGCTGGAATCCATTGCAGAAATCGGTTCTCTGTTTGGCGGAGGGCACGAATGGAACCGCGTGAAGGTGGATGGTAAATGGTGTGTGTTGGATGTTACAAACAATGATAATGAAATCTTTGTAAACGGATTGATGAATCTGAGTGATGAGCAGATGGAAGGAATTCTGGTTCCTTCAAAACAGGCAGTGGTGGATCCAACGCAGTTTGCGGCAACCTCCGGTGCAAATGAGTATTATAAGAAGATCGGCAAGAGTGCGACTACAACAGATGAAGTGATGAAGCTGGTGAAGGAAGCACTGCAGTCGGATACAAAGGCGGTCATCCGACTTCCCCTCGGAACCACAGAGGAGCAGGCCCGTGAGATGATGCAGGAGATGGCCAAGAAGGGCTACGGAATCAAGAAGGGCGGATGTTGCTTTGGATTGATGTATGTAGAAAAGTAAAGAAAAATGCATAAAGAAAGCCGCTACTGATTTGTTCAGCAGCGGCTTTTGTCATACATAAGTTTATTCCAGGGAAGACTTCTTCGGTACGGAAACCTTCTCTTCGAAGCAGTCAAACATTTTGTCCACATCCTTTGCCACTGTCTTTCTGGTCAGAAGGCTGATGATGGGAACAATGATCAAACCGCCTACCATAGCGATAACGCCGGAGTGAATGGATGTTTTGAAGATGTAATTCAAAAATGCACCGCAGCCGGACATGTCAATAAGCTTTAGGCTCTTTAACAGCTGAATCACTGCAATGATGGTACCCCATGCATAGCATACTGCTACGGAAATCTTGGTGATACCCTTCCAGTACAGGCCGTAGAGGAAAGGAGCCAGGAATGCACCGGCAAGCGCTCCCCATGAAACACCCATCATCTGGGCAATGAAGGTGAATTCGGGATGGGAATCCTTAATCACCGCAATGATTGCGGAAACAATAATGAATACCACAATGAAGGCACGCATAATGGTTACCTGCTGCTTCTCGGTCATTTCCTTCTTCTTAGCCATGGCAGGCTTGATAACATCCAGTGTAAAGGTGGAGCTGGAGGTCAGAACCAGGGAAGAAAGTGTGGACATGGAAGCGGAAAGCACCAAAACAATTACCACTGCGATAATAATGGGAGAGAGGGTTGCCAACATGGAAGGTACTACGGTATCGTACAACACAGCACCGGAAGCACTGGTCTGTACCTTATCAGCGTACAATCTTCCGAAACCGCCAAGGAAGTAGCATCCGCCGGCTACGATAATGGCGAATACGGTGGAAATAACGGTTCCTTTATGAATGTCATTTTCGCTCTTGATGGAGTAAAACTTACCAACCATCTGAGGAAGGCCCCAGGTACCAAGAGAGGTAAGTACCACTACGAAGAACAGAAATGCGGGGTCGGGACCGAAGAAGGATGTAAATGCGCCACCGGACCATCCTTCGGCAGGTACTGCAGAAAGCTTCTTACATGCTGTAAGCAGGCCGCCATTGTCGGAGAGAACCGCACCGATGACTGCGGTGATACCGAACAACATAATGATACCCTGAATGAAATCGTTAATTGCAGTTGCCATATAACCGCCGAAGATAACATAGATACCGGTCAATACTGCCATAGCTGCGATTACCACCCAGTACGGAATATCAAACACCAGACCGAACAGGCTGGAGAGACCATTGTAAAGGGATGCGGTATAGGGAATCAGGAAAATGAATACGATTACGGAAGCTGCCACCTTTAAGGGAGTGGAATTGAAACGTTTGCCAAAGAAGTCGGGCATGGTCTTTGCATCAAGACTCTGGGTCATGATACGGGTTCTTCTGCCGAGGATGGTCCAAGCAAGAAGGGATCCGATAAAGGCATTCCCCAGACCTGCCCAGGTTGCTGCAAGACCGAAATTCCAACCGAACTGTCCTGCATATCCTACGAAGATTACGGCTGAAAAGTAAGAAGTACCGAAGGCGAAGGCTGTCAGCCAGGGACCTACAGAACGCCCGCCAAGAACAAAACCGTTTACGTCAGTTGCATTCTTTCTTGTGTAGAAACCCACTGCAATCATTACAACGAAGAATACTACAAGAAGAATAGAGCTTAATACTACTGTCATTGTTTTTTCCTCCATGTAAAAATGTAGTACATCGATTTAAAGTGTAACGCTTTAAATCGCTACACTTTAAAGCGATAAAGTTAATTTATCATAATAGGAATAAAGTTGTCAATAGAGTTCTTTCCGAAATATATGAAGTACCGGAAACTATTCAGCAGCCCATTGGAAAACCGCTGTTTCTGAATAAATCATTAGAAAAAAAGCAAAATAGTGTTGACAAACAATTATAAGTAGTATACAATACACTTCGTCGGTTTGAAAAAAACGAGACATTTTGTGTGTCCGTAGCTCAGCTGGATAGAGCAACGGCCTTCTAAGCCGTGGGTCGGGGG
>CALYSH010000066.1 GCA_945485625.1 uncultured Lachnospiraceae bacterium
TCATTGAAACGTACATCGGCAAGCTTGGCAAAAAGCTGTTTCTGCTGTTTTGCTGGCTGTTCTGCATTCTGGTCGTTGCGGCGTTTGCCGATGTGGTTGCCGGAACGTTTAACGGATTTTCGGTCAGCGAAAGCGGCGCTGTCAGCAAAGTCGCGGCCAATGGCTCGGTGGCAACGACGTCCATGCTGTTTATTTTGGAAGCAGTCGTGCTGGGCATGATCCTGCGGTTTGGCCATCTGAATAAATGGGTCAATACGGCCATTGCGATCGCCATGCTGGTCGCGGCGGTGGCTCTGGGCCTGACCTTCCCGGTATATCTGGATCTGGAAGCCTGGCACATCATCATCTTCGCTTACATCCTGATCGCCTGTGTTGCCCCGGTAGGCGCCCTGCTTCAGCCGCGAGACTACCTGAACAGCTATCTGCTGATCTTCATGATCTTGGCGGCCGTCGTCGGTGTCTTCGTGGCGAACCCCTCTTGCAATCTGAAAGCATTCACCAGCTTTTGCGTGGACGGACAGTATCTGTTCCCCATTCTGTTTGTGACGATCGCCTGCGGCGCTGTATCGGGCTTTCACTCTCTTGTTTCCTCCGGAACGGCGTCCAAGCAGATCAAAAATGAAAAGAATATGCTTCCGGTTTCCTTTGGCGCCATGTTGATGGAGAGTATGCTGGCAGTTATCGCTTTGATTGCGGTTGCTTCCTTTGCTGCAGGTGAGGCAAAGGCTCAGGGATTGACTACCCAGCCTCAGATTTTCGCCGGAGCAATAGCAAATTTTCTGACTGCTGCAGGTCTTCCGTACAATCTGGTATTTACTCTGATTAATCTTGCAGTATCTGCTTTTGCATTGACATCACTGGACTCCGTTGCGAGAATCGGTCGTCTTTCCTTCCAGGAATTCTTCATGGATGAGGAAACAGATACCGCTAAAATGTCTCCCTTCGTGAAGCTGATGACCAACAAGTATTTTGCTACAATTATTACCCTGGTTCTTGCATATCTTCTGGCAAAGGTTGGATATGCTGAAATCTGGCCGCTGTTCGGTTCTGCGAACCAGCTGTTGTCTGCACTTGCGCTGATAGCCTGTGCGGTATTCTTAAAGAAAACCAAACGCCAGGGAGTTATGCTCTGGGTACCGATGTTCTTTATGCTGGCAGTTACCTTCACCGCACTTGGTATGACCATAACAAAGCTTGTGAAAGCATTTGGCGCAGGCAGCCTGACCATCGGAACTACATTGCAGTTGATCTTTGCAGTATTACTCCTGGTGCTTGGTGTAATTGTAGCCGGTGCCGGTATTAAGAAACTGTTTGGAAAGAAGAATGAACAGTAAAATTGAATTTGCAGGAAATTGATTTGGAGCCTCTGGGATTTTTCGAACTCTCAGAGGTTCTTTTTATGCTTTCAGCCGGTAAAATAATGTCTTCCGGTATTGATTCTCTAACATTTATTAGGTATAGTTGCAAGAAAGGGGGTAGCCGAAGATGAAAATTTTATTTGGGACAGGCAACCGGGCGAAGCTTTCCGTCCTAAAACCTAAGCTGGAAATGCTGGGGGTTGAACTGATAGGGCTTTGGGATTTGCAGGCAGAAGGGAAAGCAATACCGAAGGTAATCGAGGATGGAAGTACCCCATTGGAGAATGCCAGACAAAAGGCAATGGCCTATTATGAAGCCTTTCAGATACCAGTGTTTTCCTGCGACTCGGGTCTGTATTTTGATAATGTACCGTCAGAGCTACAGCCCGGTGTGCATGTGCGGACTGTGAATGGAAAGTACCTGTCGGATTCTGAAATGGTGGAGCATTATGCCGGTCTGGTTCACAGATTTGGAGTGCTGCAGGCAAAATATAAAAATGCAATCTGTTTTGTATGGGACAGAGACCATGTGTTTGAGGCTATGGACGACACCCTGGAAAGTGAAGCCTTCCTCATTACGGATCAGCCGCACAGCGCCATTCGAAAGCAGGGATTTCCCATTGACAGCATGTCTTTGGAATGCAATACAAAACGCTATTACTATGATTTGCCGGAGGTGGAGCTGGAGAGACTGGCTGTAACAGAAGGAATCCTGGCTTTTTTTCAACAGGTGTTTACTTCTTTGGAAGAAAATGCTAACATAAAAGTGATTCTTTAAGTTTCTTTTGATATCGGAATCAGAGAGACAATAGAACAGTCATTTTTTTGGAGGGAGAGGCAGCAGGTGAACACTTTGTACGGGTTGAATAGCCGGAAGAGGAAAAAATTTCTTATACTATTTTCACTTGTTTTTTCGTTGTGTTTTCTGTGCTGTGCTTTTTCGGATAATTATGAGGAAGGGCAATTATGCTTTGCCGTTTCGGATACCCCAAGCTCCGCGCCTGTCTCTTCGCTGGATAGCATTTCGGTATTGAATGAGGTCCTGGTGACTACGTCACCATCTGTTTTTATTCGGAATTTCATTACGAAAAAGAACCGGGAAAAAAGCTTCGGGGCAGAGATTCCCTATGTTGTTTCACTGCTCCTTTTTTTTCTCGGATGTTTTACATTTCTGTTATTCTTTACAAAGCATCTGAAGGAAAGTCATCGTTTTATCATTGATTATATTCATAGAAAAGACGGAAAAAAGCATAAAATTCATCCGATTTACCCTATGGGAAACTCATAGGGCTATTTTGCGTACAAAAAGGTTTTGGAGGAAAACGGATG
Organism: uncultured Lachnospiraceae bacterium; assembly: GCA_945485625.1. Taxonomy (GTDB): domain Bacteria; phylum Bacillota; class Clostridia; order Lachnospirales; family Lachnospiraceae; genus Acetatifactor. The sequence goes on from CALYSH010000066.1 coordinate 2,688, forward strand.
AATATTGTGATATTTGGTGCAAGTCTGTTGTTTGGGTTTGTACTGTTGATAAAGGGTTCGGAATTTTTTGTGGATGGTGCTGCAGGAATTGCGGTCCGATTTGGCATACCGCAGATGGTTATCGGTCTGACCATTGTAGCCATGGGAACCAGTGCGCCGGAGGCAGCAGTAAGCATTACTGCCGCAATCGGGGGAAATGCGGATATAACGGTTGGAAATATTGTAGGCAGCAATATTTTAAATGTGTTACTGATTCTGGGTATTGCCTCAGTGATTGTATCCATTGCTGTTGAAAAGGCTTCCATTCGGTATGATATTCCGTATATGATATTTTGTTCTGTGCTGCTTCTCTTCCAGGGATATGACGGAAAGATTGGGATTGTAGACGGTGTGATTTTGTGGATTGCCTTTCTTGTTTATTTATTCTATTTATTTATGCAGGCAAGAAAACGCCGGGATGCAGAGGAAACAATACCCTGCGAAAGTATCTGGAAACTGATTCTTTTTTGTGTGGGAGGAATCGTAGCAATTCTTTTGGGCAGCAGGCTGGCAGTGTATGGGGCGACAGAAATGGCCAGACTGTACGGAATCAGTGAACGGGTAATTGGGCTGACTATCGTAGCACTGGGTACATCCTTGCCGGAACTGTTTACATCAGTCACGGCAGCAAGGAAAGGAAATGCGGAGATTGCAATCGGAAATATTGTTGGAAGCAACATTTTCAACATTTTATTTATTATTGGTACTACAGCATTGATTCGGGTTGTGCCATATGAACGGAGATTTCTGTTTGACACAATAGTGATGATCGCAACAGGGATAATATTGCTTCTATGCGTTCTGAAAAAACATAAGCTTACAAGAGCTGGCGGAATGTTAATGTTATTCTGTTATTCCCTGTATTTGGGATATTTGTTTATGGAATAATAAAAGAAGAAGCTACATGAGCAAAAGGAGGTTTTATGAGAGGATATGGTGTTTGTAAAAAGCCGAAAGATTGGTTCCTTCGGTTAAAAGAAAAAATGCGGGGATTAAGAGTCCGAAATTTTTTTGTACTGCTGATTGCGGGAATCATTAACGCCTTTGGTGTTACCCTGTTTTTGTTCCCGGTAAAATTGTACGATAGCGGGGTGTCCGGAGTGTCAATGCTTTTGGATCAGATTTCTCCTGCTTGCTTTACGTTATCCCTCTATCTGATTGTAATTAATGTGCCAATCTTTATTTTGGGGGCAAAAAAACAGGGTATGGCTTTCACGGTATACTCCCTGTTCGCCATTATGGTATATTCCGTAATGTCTTATCTGATTATGAATGTGCTGCCCATTGATGTGTCCTTTGTCTCGCCGCTGGCGGGTTCGGATTTGCTCTTGTGTGCTATTTTCGGCGGTGTGATTTCCGGTGTGGGAAGCGGACTGACCATTCGATATGGCGGTGCCATTGACGGGGTGGATGTGCTTTCCGTTGTTTTTGCTAAGAGGATTGGCATTTCAATCGGTACCTTTGTGATGATTTTTAATACGATTCTCTATATTGTCTGTGGAGTGGTGTTCCAAAGCTGGATTCTGCCCCTTTATTCCATAGTAACCTACTTTGTAGGCTCCAAGACGGTGGATTTTGTGGTGGAAGGCATTGACCGTTCCAAATGTGCCATGATTGTAACCACAAAGGCAGATGAGATATCCGGTGCACTGTCAGAGAACTTCCAGTCCTGCGGAACCATTGTAAGTGCGGTGGGAGGCTATTCCGGAGAACAGAAGGAGATCATCTACTTTATTATCAATCACTTTCAAATCAATAAGCTGAAGGATATTGTACATAATATTGATGAGACGGCGTTTATTTCGCTGCAGGATGTATCGGATATTATCAAGCGGCCGAAGGATTAATTATTTGACAGGATGAAACGCATGGAAAAAAGCATGAAAATAGTGGAACAACTGAGTGACCCCGGGGCTTGGGAGGAATATCGGGATTATAAGGTCCGGGCCGGACACATCTCATCCGTGGATCTGGAAACTCTGGAAGGGTATATGAAGGAACAGCGATACCTCCCCATAGTGGAGCTGGTAAAGCGGGGAGAATGCTTTCGCCCGCCCAGAAAGAAATTGATTAACAAGCTCCATAAGAACAAAAAACGGGTGGTGTATCTGTTTGATGCGGACGAAAATGCTGTTCTGAAGCTGATGACCTATTTGCTGCTTCGGAAATACGATAAGATATTTGCTCCCAGCCTTTATTCTTTTCGGGGGAATATCAGCGTCAAAACGGCGATTACGGCTTTTACAACAGGCAGAAAAACCGATAGTAAGTATGCCTATAAGGCAGACATCAGTAACTATTTCAACTCAGTGGATGTGGAACAGTTGTTGATGGTGCTGAAGCAGGTGCTTTCGGAGGACGCAGAGATTTATGATTTTATCAGTGCTTTGCTTCGAAGCCCTTATGTTTACGAGGAGGGTGAGCTGATCTCGGAGGAGAAGGGGATTATGGCCGGATGCCCGTTGGCGGCTTTTTTGGCCAACGTATATCTGAGCGATTTAGACTGGTATTTTTACGGGCAGGGGATTCTGTACGGACGGTATTCCGATGATATCATTCTGTTTGCGGACAGTGAACAGGAGGTGAAGCAATATGCCTCCCATATTCGTCAGACCATCGGGGAAAAGCATTTGGTCATCAATCCGGATAAAGAGAATTTTTTTGAACCTCATCAACCATGGAACTTTCTTGGTATGGTGTATTGTGATGGAGTGGTGGACATTTCCCCTGTTTCCGCAGAAAAGCTAAAGCAGAAGATGAAACGAAAGTCCAAGGCACTTCTTCGCTGGAAGCGTGCGAAGGGGATTGATAATGAATGTGCCGTGAAAGCCTTTATCAGGATCTTCAATCAGAAATTGTACGACAACCCGATTGAAACAGAGATGACATGGACCAGATGGTACTTTCCCATGATCAATACCACGAAAACCCTGGAGGAACTGGACCATTACATGCAGGACTGCATCCGGTATATCGCCACGGAAAAGTGGAACAAAGGGCGTTTTCGATATTCCTATGGGGAGATGAAACGTATGGGGTATCGCAGTCTTGTAAACGCGTATTATAAGGGGGAGAATGGAAACAAGACCTTGCAAAATAACGCTTTGTAGGATAAAATTAGGACATGATTCATTAAAATTTTTACGACTAGGAGGACATTATGGCAGACGTTAGACCGGAATCGATGGAACGTATTACCACATCCGCTCAGGCACAGGCATTCATCGCGGAGCAGGTGGAAGCAGTAAAGGCACAGGTAGGGAACAAGAAAGTGCTTCTTGCATTATCCGGAGGGGTTGATTCTTCCGTTGTTGCTGCATTGTTAATCAAGGCAATCGGCAGGCAGTTGGTATGTGTACATGTGAACCATGGTTTGCTTCGTAAGGGCGAGCCCGAGCAGGTAATCGAGGTGTTCCGGAATCAGATGGACGCTAATCTGATTTATATTGATGCAACCGATCGTTTCCTTGATAAATTGGCCGGAGTAGCCGAGCCGGAGAAAAAGCGTAAGATCATTGGCGAGGAATTCATCCGCGTATTCGAAGAAGAAGCCAGAAAGCTGGAGGACGTGGATTTCCTTGCACAGGGTACCATTTATCCCGATATTTTGGAGTCCGGTCCCGTAAAAGCACATCACAATGTGGGCGGTCTTCCTGAGGATATTCATTTTGAGGGACTTGTAGAGCCTATTAAGCTTTTGTTTAAGGATGAGGTCCGCGTCATCGGCCGCGAGCTTGGCCTGCCCGGTGCCATGGTTGACCGTCAGCCCTTCCCCGGTCCCGGACTTGGTGTGCGTTGTACCGGCGCAATCACCAGAGACAGACTGGAGGCATTGAGAGAGTCCGACGCAATCCTTCGCGAGGAGTTTGCAAAGGCAGGACTGGAGGGAAAGGTATGGCAGTACTTCACCATCGTTCCCGATTACAAGTCCGTAGGTGTAAAGAACAATCTTAGAAGCTTCGAGTGGCCCTGCATCATCCGTGCCGTAAACACCGTTGATGCCATGACTGCTATTATCGAGAGAATTCCTTATGACCTTCTGGATAAGATTGTGGCAAGAATTACCTCCGAGGTACCGGGCATTAACCGTGTACTGTACGATCTGACCCCGAAGCCCACCGGAACGATTGAATGGGAGTGATAACGAGCCAAACACCTTAACGGAAAGACAGCATCTGCGCAGCAGATGACATAAAACAAAGGGGAGTCCCCTACATGCTTGCATGATAGGGGACTCCCCTTTGTTTTATGTTAATATGCATCCGACAGGATGGACTGTCTTTCCGTCAACCGGTACTTGGCGACAACATACCGTGCGTGACCTTTGGTCACAGCACCGGTTACTACGGATATCAGTAATCAGGGGCAGAGGAGGTGTGCGTGACCGAAGGTCACAGCACCGGTTACTGCGGGGGGACGATAACTGAAAAGGAGTAATCGAGAGGCATAGATTCATCGTATTTTTTGCTTGGACTGTTAAGTGCATTTGAGAATCGTTTTCAGGCCATAGCAGACAGTGCGATGGAGGAGATCAGCTGGAAACAGTTCTTTGCCATTATATGCATTGATCTGTGCAGAGAAAAACCAACCGTAAAGGAGCTTGCAGAAATCATGGGAAGCTCCCATCAAAACGTAAAGCAGATTTTGCTGAAACTGGAAAGGAAGGGCTTTGTATCCATTGCGATAGATGAAACAGATAAACGGAAGCAGCGCATTGAACTGACCGATTATTGCAGAGACTTCTGCGCGAAGAACGATGAGATGGCCAGAAGGATTATG
>CALYSH010000067.1 GCA_945485625.1 uncultured Lachnospiraceae bacterium
CAAGGTACGGCGGAGCCGGCATTTGGTTTTGAGCGGGCGTACACGAAACAAAAACAGAAGTCGCAAAGCGGCGGACCTGCGAAGCAGGAGGTTTTTGTGAGTGAAAAAAGAAGCAAACAAAACCAAGCGACGGCGGAGCCGGCATTTGGTTTTGAGCGGGCGTGGGGAAAAATAAAGAAATAAAAATATTGAATTCTCAGATTGAATGACTATAATGAAGTGTTGGAATAAATCAAACAGAAGGGATTAAAAAATATGTTTTTCGTCTTTTTGATTTTGTGGATTGTATTTAATGGGAAGTTTACATGGGAGATTTTGTTTATCGGCATGGCAATCAGTGCAGTGATGTACGGATTTATATGTGGTTTTCTGGGTTATCGCCCTGCTATGGATTTGTGGGGCATCAAAAAAGCGGGAGCGGTTCTTCAGTATTTTCTGGTGCTTCTTCTGGAAATTGTGAAGGCTGCCTTCGCGGTAATCCGTGTGATTTTTTCTTCCAGGTATGAGGCTGAGCCTGCGATTGTTCGGTTCCGTGTGAAGCTTCGTACCAATGCGGCAAGAGTTTTGCTGGCAAACTCTATTACATTGACTCCGGGAACCATTACAGTGTCCCAGGAGGGGGATGAGTACGTGGTGCATTGTCTGGATAAGAGTTTTGCAGAGGGGCTGGATAATAGTATTTTTGTGACCCTGTTACAGAAACTGGAAGAGGAGGAGTAACTGATGAAAGCATATTTTCTGATTGGCATCTTAATTCTTTTGGCTCTTCTTCTGTTTGCTCTGCTGCTGCGGGCGGTAAAAGGACCAAGCATTGCGGACCGGATTGTGGCAGTGAACATGATGGGCTCCATTACCATAGTGATGATTGCGATTATGTCCTTTCTGTTGAAGGAGGACTATCTTATGGATATCTGTCTGATTTATGCCATGGTAAGTTTTCTGGCTGTGGTGGTGATCTCCAAGGTATACATTGGTATTTATGAGGAAAAGAAACACGGACGGGAGGAGAATTAGTATGGAAGGTTTTCGTTGCTTGATGGGCGGTCTCTTTCTTCTGGCCGGTGTAGTAATCTTTTTGATAGAGGTATATGGTGTGTTCCGCCTGAAATATGTGTTGAATCGAATGCACGCAGCAGCTCTGGGAGATACCCTTGGTTTATCTTTGTGCATGATTGGATTAATGTTTTTATCCGGTTTGAATTTCAGCACGGTAAAGATGTTCCTGGTTATCCTTTTTTTGTGGTTTGCTTCTCCAACGGCGTCCCACATGCTGGCCAGACTGGAAACAACCACCAATGAGAATCTGGAGGAGCATTGCGAACAGATTGATTTGAGGGAAGACCCGGGAGAGGAGGATGTGAAATGACCCTGTTTCAGTTAATATTATTGTTATTTCTGGTAGTGTGCGCCGTATCGGTAAGCTTTTCCAGAAATCTGTTGAACTCTGTGTTGATATACATGTCCTTTTCCCTGATTATGTCTATTGTATGGCTTTGCCTGGAATCTCCGGATCTGGCAATTACGGAAGCGGCGGTAGGAGCAGGTGTTACCAGTATCCTGTTTTTTGCCACTCTGAAGAAGATTCATGCAATCGAAATACAGAAGGAACATAAGGCGACAGAGCCGGAGACGGAGAAAGAGTGGTCGGGAAAAGATGAGTAGAAGAAAGAGTCAGGAAGAATATGAACGGACAAAGGCCTTTCGGTTTTGGCGATGGATGTCAGGAAAACAGGATCCCTATCTGGGAAAGGTGGAATTGGTACCACGGGAGGAACCGGAGGAAACCGAACTGACCATTCAGGAGCGAATGACAGAGCGTCAGATGATTCGGGATAAGGTATATGATATTGAGCATAACAAAAAGCTGGGGGTGTTCCACAAGATATACGAGGCCCTGGCGGTATGCTTCTGCCTGGCGTTGGCAGGAATCCTTTTATATACCGTATCGCTGCTGCCTGCAACCGGTGTCGCAGATAAGCCGGTGAATAATGAGGTTCCCGCCCGTTACATTGAAAAGGGACTTCAGGAAACCGGTGCGGTAAATATTGTTACCGGAATGATTCTGGATTATCGTGCCTTTGATACCTTTGGTGAGTCCAATGTGCTGTTTGCGGCGACCACCACGGTATTGATTCTGCTTCACAGCAGAAAGAGGGCAAAGGACAAACAGAGAAGGGAAGAGGAATCGGAGGGGGAGAACGATCGGGTCTATGAGCCCAAACAGGATTCCGTACTTCAGGTGGCGGCCTGTGTACTGGTACCCGTCATCATTTTGTTCGGAATCTATGTGATTTTAAATGGTCATCTTTCACCGGGAGGAGGATTTTCCGGCGGTGCCATTATCGGAGCAGGATTGATTCTCTATCTGAGCGCCTTTGGCTTTGAAAAGACGGAGAAGCTTTTTACGGAGAAAACCTACAAATGCATCAGCTTTGGTGCGTTGACTACCTATTGCCTTGCTAAGAGCTATTCCTTCTTTACCGGAGCAAATCATCTGGAAAGTCACATTCCGCTGGGAACACCGGGAGCGATTATCAGCAGTGGACTGATATTGATTTTGAATATCTGTGTGGGGCTCGTCGTTGCCTGTACCATGTATACCTTTTATGTAATGTTTCGTAAGGGGGATTTCTAAAGATGGGAAATCTTTTTGTGAATTTCGGAGAAGCAATTGCCATGCTTTTGTTTGTCATTGGGTTTGCCAATTTGCTGCTTCATAAGAATTTAATTAAGAAAATCATAGGCTTGAATATCATGGATTCTGCCATTTATCTGTTTTTGGCGGAAAAGGGCTATATTGCCGGACGTGGGGTCCCGATTGTGGTGGATGGTGTTCAGAAGGTGGAAGCATATATCAACCCCATTCCCAGTGGTCTGGTTCTTACCGGTATTGTAGTCAGTGTTTCTGTTTCTGCACTGATGCTGTCACTGACGGTCTGCCTGTACAGAAGATACCATACTCTGGATCTGGATGAAATATCCACTTTGCTCCGAAAGGAGGACAAGTGATGGATTTTGTGCGTAATTTTCCCTTCTTTTCCATTATGCTGTCCATGTTTGCCGGAATTCTGTGTTCTATTCTGCCAAGGAGGGCTGCCAGATGGGTCAATCTCGGTGCGGTGGGTACCATCGGCGCTCTATCGGCCGGACTTTTGGGTTACCTTTTAAAGACCGGAGAGAGCTATACTTATCTGATGGGACATTTCCCGGCTCCCTGGGGAAATGAAATTCGCGCCGGTGTTCTGGAGGCAGGGATGGCCCTCTTTTTCTGTGTGATTATGCTGTTGTCCCTGTTGGGCGGACAGAAAAAACTGGAGGAGGATGTAGCTGAGGAGAAGCAAAGCCTGTATTTTATTCTCATGAATCTTTTGTTGTCTTCCCTGCTTGCGTTACTCTATACCAACGATTTGTTTACTGCCTATGTTTTTGTGGAGATTAATACGATTTCTGCCTGTGGATTAATCATGATTCGAGGTACGGGACGGACCATTGAGGCGGCAGTTCGTTACATGATTATGAGCCTGCTTGGCTCCGGTATGCTGCTTTTGGGAATCTGCGTGCTCTATGATTTGACCGGACATCTGCTGATGAGCAATATCAAAGAACAGGTTGCACTCCTGGCGGTATCGGGAGAGTATCATATTCCCCTGATGGTTTGTATCGGACTGATGTGTGTGGGACTAGCCATCAAAAGTGCTTTGTTTCCCTTCCATGCCTGGCTGCCGGACGCTTACGGATACTCAACCGTATCCAGTGCGGCAGTGTTGTCCAGTCTGGTTTCCAAAGGGTATATCTTCCTTCTGATGAAGCTGATTTACCGTGTGATTGGGTTTGAAGTGTTCAAAGACAGTCATATTATTGATGTATTGTTTGTGTTCGGCCTGATGGGAATGATCTTCGGCTCCCTGAGTGCCATTCGGGAAAATGATATCAAGCGTATGATTGCGTTTTCTTCCGTGGCGCAGATCGGATACATTTATATGGGGATTGGTATGGGGACCCAATTCGCCATGGCGGCATCCGTCTTTCATATTTTGTCCCATGCAGCCACCAAATCCCTGTTGTTTGTAGCGACGGCCGGACTTTGTGATGTGTCCGGCGGAAGCAAGCATTTCGTGGATTTAACGGGTGCGGCGTACCGGGATAAGTGGGCAGGAGCTGCATTCAGTGTAGGTGCGCTGTCCATGGTGGGTGTACCGTTGTTTTCCGGATTTATCAGCAAGCTTCTGTTCGCCCAGGCTGCCGTGAATCTCTCCGGCAGGATGCTTCCCGTTCTGGTGGTCCTTGGAATCAGTACCATATTGAATGCGATTTATTTTATGAAGACAGTAATACGGATTTACACCCCAGTGAAGGAAAACGGTGCGAAGGGTAATCAGGACGGCAGACTGTTGTATCCGTTGGTGCTCTGCCTGTTTATTGCACTGAATGTCATACTGGGTGTCAACTCCCAACCCATTGTGGATTTGATTGAACAGGGGCTTCAAATGTTTGCATAGAGAGGAAGGTAACAGATATGTATATGCTGCTCGTTGCCTGTATATTTCCGATTTTCTGCGGAATCGGGCTGCTTTTCTACAATAAGAATACCAATCGTAAGCTGCTTTGGGGCACTGCCCTGACACAGGTTCTTCTGACCGCGGGGTTATTTGCCACGGCTGCCTATGAGAATCTGGGGAAAACCTGCGAGCTCTTTTCCCTGTCCGGACAGATAGAAATTGTTTTGAAACCGGATTTGGCAGGATTGTTGTTTGCGGTGCTTGCACTGGTGGTGTTTGGCTGTGCTTTTGTATTTTCCTATGAGTATATGAAGCATGAGAAGAAGGAAGGTCGTTACCTTGGCTTTCTGATGATTGCGTTGGGGGTATATTTGTTCCTCTGCTGTGCCGGCAATCTGGTGACCTTTTATCTGTTCTTTGAAATGCTGACCGTGACTACCTTCCCGCTGGTATTGCACAACGAGTCCCATGCGGCAGTACTGGCCGGCTTAAAATACCTGCTGTATTCCCTTTGCGGAGCCTATGCTGCTTTGTTCGGAATCTATTTTGTGGCCCATTATGCCGAGACCCTCATATTTGGTCAGAAGGGAATGATTTCGCCGGACGTCTTTGTGCAGAACAGTGGTCTTTTACTGGTGGTAGCCTTTGTAATGGTGCTTGGCTTTGGCGTGAAGGCCGGTATGTTTCCCATGCATGCCTGGTTAACCAGTGCCCATCCCGCTGCTCCGGCACCGGCCTCTGCAGTGTTGTCTGCAGTAATTGTAAAGGCAGGCGTGCTTGGGGTCTTTCGTGTGGTTTATGATGTGTTTGGCTGGGAAATTCTGCAGGGAACCTGGGTACAGAATGTTTTATTGTGTATGAGTATCCTGACCGTGTTTATGGGGTCCATGCTTGCATATGGTGAACCGGTGTTAAAAAAGAGACTGGCGTACTCCACCATCAGTCAGGTGTCCTATATTCTCTTCGGTCTGTTCCTGATGAATCAGACAGCCGGGACAGGGAGCTTTCTGCATGTACTGGCTCATGGGTTTGTGAAGGCTGTATTGTTTTTGTGTGCCGGTGCGATTATCTTCCGTACCGGAAAGACCAGAGTGGAGGAGCTTCGTGGTATTGGCAAGGAGATGCCGCTTACCATGTGCTGTTATACGATTGCCTCACTGGGATTAATCGGTATTCCGCCCATGGGGGGATTTGTAAGCAAGTGGTATCTTTGCATGGGGGCACTTTCCTCCCACAGACAACCCTTTGCATGGATTGGCGTTGTGGTATTGTTGATCAGCGCCCTGCTGACAGCCGGCTATCTGCTTCCCATCTCGGTACAGGGATTTCTGCCGGGAGAGGATTTTGATGATAAGGCGTGTGAGAGGAAGGAACCGACCGCCTGGATGACATTCCCCATTCTGGTGTTGACGTTATTGGCTCTTGTGATGGGATTGTTCCCCAATGAATTGATTCGGTGGTTTACAGGGATTCTGGCATAAAAAGGAAGTGGAACGTATGATTTTGGCAGTAATATTACTCCCCATAATAGCGGGAATCGGGGTTTCCGTGATTCCCTTTCGGAAGAGAAGAAATATGGAATTCTTCCTGGAAGCGATGGTGCTTTTAAACAGCGGTCTGGTCTGGTATCTGCTGTTCCACCATCAGGATGCAATCTTTACACTGGCGCATTTCACCGGAAATCTGACCATCAGCTTCCGCGTAGACGGAATGAGTATGGTGTTTGCAGGTCTGGTCTCTCTCTTATGGCCCCTGGCAACCCTGTATGCTTTTGAGTATATGACCGGGGAAGAGCACGAGAGAATCTTCTTCTTGTTCTATACCATGACCTACGGGGTGACCCTGGGAATTGCCCTGGCTGCAAATTTGATGACCATGTATTTCTTCTATGAGCTGTTGACCCTGGTCACGGTACCGCTTGTGATGCATACCCTGACCAGAGAAGCGATTCTGGCCAGCAGAAAGTATCTGTATTACTCTCTGGGAGGGGCGGCCTTTGCTTTTATCGGGCTGATTTTTATGATTGTATATGGGGATACCCTGGATTTTGTGCTGGGCGGTACCCTGAATATGAATAAGGTGGCCGGTCATGAAAATACATTGCTGCTCATTTATGTCATGGCATTTATGGGCTTTGGTGTGAAGGCTGCGGTTTGCCCCTTTAACTCCTGGCTTCCCAAGGCGGGTGTGGCTCCTACGCCGGTAACCGCACTGCTGCATGCGGTAGCGGTGGTGAAATCCGGCGCTTTTGCAATTCTGCGTCTGACCTATTACAGCTACGGAACAGAATTTCTTCGGGGAACCTGGGCCCAGAGCCTGCTTTTATGCGTTGTAATGTTCACCATTGTGTACGGCTGCAGCCGTGCGGTGAAGGAAACCCATATCAAGAGAAGACTGGCCTATTCCACCATCAGTAATCTGTCCTATATTTTATTTGGCGCATTGATTATGACCCCCCTGGGAATGGTGGGTGCCTTATGTCATCTGGTATTCCATGCGGTGATGAAGATCTGCTCCTTCTTCTGTGCCGGTGCGATCATGCATCAGACGGATAAGAAATACGTGCAGGAACTGGATGGATTGGCACACCGGATGCCGGTTACCTTCGGAATCTTTACGATTTCCGCACTGGCACTGATGGGATTTCCCGGAATGGCCGGATTTATCAGCAAGTGGAGACTGGCACTGGCGGCTGTGGAAAGCGGGAATGGACTGGCATATGCCGGAATCGGGTGTCTGCTGATTTCTGCTCTGCTTACGGCAATTTACATGATGTCCATTGTGGTGAGAGCTTATTTTGTACCCGGGAACGAAGGAGATACCTCCCTGGATCCCAATTGGAAAATGCTGCTTCCATTGAGTCTGTTTGCCGTTGCGATTGTGGTCCTGGGTGTGTATTCGAAGCCCCTGATAGCGTTCTTTGAACAGGTGGCAGTGGGAGTGTTTTAACGTCTGGTAAGGAAAGGCTGTAGATGTGAGGAAATGGTGTTTGTAGGC
>CALYSH010000068.1 GCA_945485625.1 uncultured Lachnospiraceae bacterium
ACCTAAGGACACGGTCAAAATCATGAATAACATGATAAACTGCTGCTTTCTTCCGCTCTTGATATTCTCCATGAAGGAAGCATAGCTTGCGGGCTTCCAGAACCTCTTACCTGCCAGGAAAATCAAACGGACCAGAAGGGGCTGGAGACGCAGAAACAACAGTCCCATGCCCACGATAAACAGGGAGGAGCTTAGATACAGAAGCGGATCCATGCTCTCACCCTCCAATACATTCTGAATGATTGCCTCTTTATTTCTGGAGTAGCTGTAATAACCGTATAGGGAAACTGCCAGACAAATCACATCCAGGAACAGCTTCTCCCACAGCGCACGTTTCTTAACCGCATTGGACTGTTTCAGTTTTACAATGGTCAGTCTGCTGTGCTTCAGTGCAGGGATGGTCATAATAGCAATGGAAATCAGAATGGCTACCGCCGCATATACCCATACCTCTGTCCGGAAAGTGACCTCCAAAGACCGTCTCACATCAAATTCCAGGAAGTTTCGGGTGGAACCCAATATCCGGCAGAACAGTACGCCCAGAGGGATTCCCAGCAGGGCACCCAGAAACGTGAGGAAAACACTCTGGAATAAATACAACCGGAACATCTGTCCGCTGGAGCCTCCCCGGCTCTTCATAACAGAGATTTCATTTCGCTCCATGTCATACATCTGACCGGAAATCATAAAGAGGAACGCTCCCAGCAGAATCAATACGGGCACCTGCAGGATAAACAGTGCCGCCTCAATACGATCCTTCTTACGCATGTAGCTGTCAAGGATTTCAGTATACTCCGGCTTTGCCAGGACGTTTCTGACACTGCTTTCTTCCGTCAGCCACCTGGTCTGTCTCTCCAGAACTGCCGCGCTCTCAGCCGTCAGATCCTGATGTTCAAACAAAGAAAAATAGTAGCAGGTTACGGAATATTTTCCGGCATTTTCTCCCCCGAAGAACTGTCGGAACAGCTGCTCGTTCATCAAAAGCTCCTGATTCATCTGGGCGGGTTTTACCTGCCAGTAGAAATCATTTCGATTTTTCTCGGCAAACACGCCCACCACCTTCATGCAGATGGGGTTTCCTTCCGCATCCTTCAAATGCGGATACTTCAGGGACTCTCCTACCAGCAGGTTGTTCTTTACCATACTCTCCTGGCTCACCACTACCTCAATCTCACCGTCCTCGGTAAGACCGGTTTCCGAATACATTTCACCGGAAAGCAATTTCACATGCTCCGGAAGCCCGGAGTAGAAGCTTAAGCTGATATACCTCTGTCCCATATCCTGCCGGTTCATGGCAGAGGTGAACTGAGCGGAATCCAATACGTAATGCATGATGGATTCCTTTTCGGTTACCCCAAGCTCCTGACTCAATGTCTTGAAAACACTTTCCATTTTGGCCGTCATTGCACCATTCTGGTCTTTTTTGGCTATCATGGTCATCCGGTTCATTCCCGGCCACACACCGTTTTGCGCCAGCGCATCCTGAAATTCATCCCGGACCATTCGGTCAAAGGCGGCGCCCCGATAAAGCGGAAAGCTTACTACTGTAGCAATCAGAAGAATACATCCCAAAAGCAGGCAGCTTACCATCCACTTTTTATGCCATATTTTTTGTAACATTAATCTAAGCATACTTCCATTCCTTCCGTGAGTCCTTCGATTACCCAATAATGCTCATTGTCAACGCCGCCGGTGATGATGCTCTGTGCCTTCACACTTCCGTCAGCCTGCTTTACATACACATATGTCCTCTGTTCCTGTTCCCAAACCGCCTTTCTGGGTACCATCAGAACATTTTCCATAGAATATACCGAACCGGTGACATTGTATGAGATCCGATACCACCGGTTTCTGCTTCCGGCAGAAGCCTGCAGCATTTCTGCAATTTTATCCTCCGGAAGAAGAATCAGCACATAATCGGTGTTAATGCTCTTGCTTACGGCAGATGCGGATACATTGGCCACCATACCTTCCACAGTCTTTGTTTCTCCGTCCGATGACTCGTAGCTGACATCCACTCTGTTGCCGTACTGAAGTTTGCCGGATTTATCTTCCACAACCACATAGCACTTGCTCTGATCTGCAATCTGTACCATGATTTCTCCGCTGCTTATGATCTGTTCATCCTTATAAGTATTCATCCAGGTAATCACACCGGACTTGTCTGCAACAATTTCCTTTGTATCAGAATCCCCACGCCTCTTGGCAATGTTTTCATCCAGCTCCGCCATGCGTTCTTTATAGCTGTCCAGCTGTTCATTCAGATTCTCCAGCTGTTCTTTGTCGGTAGTTTCCCCGATCTGCTTCTGAAGATCATCTATATCCTGTTGAAGATACTTTTTATTCACCAGCTGTCTCTCCAGTCCGATGGAATCGCCTTCCACACGAACCGTAGCAATCACATCCCCCTTTTTCACCGGCTGATAAAGTTCCACCTGATATTCTTTAAAGTAGGTGGTGCCGTATTCCACGGGATTTTCCAGCAAAGTACTGGAGGGATAGAACATGTATCCCTTTTCGGAATACTTTGTGGCGAAGGAGCCTCTCTCTACCTTCGCGCCGGAAGAACCTGCCTTCTGCGGATTGGAATAGACGATGGTATCTCCATCCTCCAGACCGGAAAGTACCTCCGTGTACACTCCGTCGCTCATACCCGTGCGGATTACGGTGCGCACATGGTCACCGTTCTCATCAATCCTGTATACGAACCACTCACTTCCATCCCTTTGCAGAGCCTTCTTGGGTACGGTAACGGCATTTTCTGCAAACTCGCTGATCACGCAGATGGATACGTAGGATCCAAGCTCTACATCCTCCGCATCCAGAAGGGTAAAATAGGAAAATACCTTCTCTCCCTGGGAGGTGAGACGCAGATACTCCTCTGCCTCTATGGGATGATACTCCACTTCATAACGCTTCCCGTTTATCAAAGCAAACACATCGTATGCGCTGTTGATATCTGTCTTGGAAATATACTGACTGATCAGCTGCTTTACATTGGGATCGCCCACCGCAATCACATTCTTTTCCTCTTCAATCCAGTCTCCGGGGTTGTAAAAATTCATGGCCACAATCTGTCCGTCCATACCGGAAACAATGGAATTGTTTGTACGCTGTTTTTTCAGTCTCTCCAGCTTCTTATTCTCATTGGCCAAATCCAGCTCATAGGAAGCATTCTCCTGTTCGATGGCCCTTTCGGTCATCTCCGCCTGATGATTATACAGGCGATAGCTGTTCTCTACATAATCGTATCCGGTTTTCCAGTCGGCATACCCGGCCGAATCCTCCGCCGGCTTTTCCGCCAGATTGCTCTGCATATAATTGTAGAACATCTGGCGCATGCCCTTATATTCCTCCAAGTCCTCCTTCAGTCCTTTGATGGTTTTCTCATGGGACTCGGTGAGATTCTCAATAGATTCTTTCTGTTTCTTGATATTTTCGTCCACACTCTCCGTATTGGAGATAATCAGTTCCGTACCGGGCTTCACCTCTTCCCCCGGATACGCTCCGTAATTGTTAAAGGTCATCCCCTTGTCGGCAGCATACTCCTGAATGTAGGGAAATACGCTTCCGGTATACACCTTATAATTGTACAAATCTCTTCTCTGAATGATATCGGTTCCCGTCTGGGCACTGACCGGCTCCTCCAGTACAATACCCTGGGGATCAAAGTCATCATTTGAAACGCTCTGTGCGGCACCGCACCCCACAATTCCCAGGCTCATGCCGACCACAAGCAATAACGCAATTAAGCTTTTCCTTCTCATTTCAGCACTACCTTTTCCCCTTCTGTCAGTCCTCCGGTAATCTCGGTGGTTTCTTTTCCGACTAAACCGACCTCAATCCATTTTACCTCTCTGACGCCGTCATCATTTACAACATATACGTAGTACTTATCGTCTGAAGACTGTACCGCAAGATTGGGAAGAGTCAATACCTCTTGTCTGCTGTCAATGTAAAAATCAATATAGCCTCTGGTACCTGCCTCAAACACAACAGCGTCATCTCCCTGGGAAATATCAAAGAGCATTACCTGGTCCCAGTGTTCCATATCAGAGGGAAGCAGCTTATAGGTACCGGCAGATCCGCCGCTCTGGATGGACATGGTCAGCTCTCTGTCCGGGGATACATACTCCAAAAGAGACATATCCTTTACGATAAACTTACATTCCGTATTGTCCAGAATGGTAATTACCACATCATCCTTTACGGAGGTAGAACCCTCCAGACGGTCCTTGATTTTGGAAACAGTACCGTTCTTCACGGCGCGAAGAGAGCTCTGCGCCTCCTCCTTCTTGATTTCCGCAAGCTGCTTTTCATCCAGCGCAATCTCGTCGGCAAGCTTTTCCAACGTTTTCTCATTGTACTTCTCCAGGCTTTCCACCCGGGTTTTCACCCCTGCAGATCCGTCTGCCACCCAATAGCCCTTGTATTTTGCCTCTGACTGCTTCACAAATTCCTGCAGCCACCAAAGAGACATATTATCCGCCGCATTGGTTTTGATATTTTCCATCTGCATCTTTTTCCTGGCAATCTGATACTCCAGGTTCTCAATCTGCTCTTTTTTGTCCGCTCCGGAAAGCTCCGCCAGTACATCCCCGGCCTTTACCGTATCTCCTTCCTTCACGTACACCTTATTGACACGCTTCCCGCTGATGGCGAAGGAAAGCTCCTGTGCCTCCAGCTGGGAAAACTCACAGGATACCGTCTTGGTCTGAACCACATCACCGACCGTGACAGGCACCAGCTTATACTCTACCGGTATATCCTCCTGTTCCACTACGACCACATTATCATTATTACTGTCCGAGACCCCACAACCGGCAAGAAGGCCTGCCATTATCATCTGTAGAGCGATCCTTTTCAACCATCTCATTCTTTTTGACTTCTTAACCACCATGAAAAAAACCTCCTCATTGTTCCATTTTACTGTTTCTTGGGTTGTTTTTCTTCCCACATGGTGCTATCCTTCGTGCATTTTTTGCTTTTTTTCAGTATTTTTTCCTCTCCGTTCGTCATTTTTACCAAAAAAGTGTCATCCTTGTATTGAATCACTCCCCGGAATGGCTGCTTTGCGTGAAGGATGCATTCCGTCAGCTCATGCTCCTCCCAGAACAGATCCACAGTAGCACCGCCTGCCACGCAAAGTCCCCTCACACTGCCTGTGTTCCACGCTTTGGGAAGGGCAGGCAGAAGCACAATCCGCTCCTCATTACACTGGACCAGCATCTGGGCAATGGCCTGGGTCGCACCAAAGTTTCCGTCAATCTGGAAGGGCGGATGTTTATCAAACAGGTTGGGATAGGTGGACTGTGTAAGCATCTTCACAATATTTTCGTAAGCCGCCTCCCCATCCCAGAGCTTGGCATAATGATTCATAATCCAGGCACGGCTCCAGCCCGTGTGACCGCCACCGTTGGAAAGGCGTTTTTTTAAGGTCTCCTTTGCAGCCTCCGCAAGCTCCGGCGTGCCATCCACGGTAATCTGCTCAGAAGGGAACAGTCCGTAAAGCTGGGAAATATGACGATGTCCCGGCTCCTCCTCCTCGTATTCCTCCATCCACTCCATGATCCGTCCGTCGGAAGAAATACGGGTGGGTGCCAGTTTGGCAAGCTTTTCTTTGATATCCTGGATCAGAGCCGGAATGCTCTCTGCCCCGGGCACCTTCACTTCATAGGCAGCATCACCCAATACCCCACAGGCCTTGATACAGATTTCAAACAGATCCCGGAGAATCTGGTTGTCCATGGTGGGCCCTAAGCAAACCGCTCCCCGCTCTCCGCCCGGCAGAATGTACACATTCTCGGGAGAAGAAGAGGGATTGGTTACCAGGTAGTCCCCGTAAGGAGTCAGGAAATCCACGAAAAACAGAGCCGCCTCCAGCAAAACAGGGAAATATTTCTTCAGAAATTCCTCATCCCCCGTATACAGGTAATGGGTCCATACATGGGTACAGAGCCAGGCTGCTCCCATGGGCCAGTAGGTAGCCGGAAACCACAGATCCTGGGGGGCGCAGTCTCCTTTGATATCCGTATTATGGTGGGCCACAAAGCCCCTTGCGCCGTACATGCTTTCCGCCACCTTCCGTCCGTTGGGCACCATAGTTTCCAGCAATGTAAACAAAGGCAGGTGGCACTCGGACAGATTGCAGCTTTCCGCCGGCCAGTAATTCATCTCCGTATTGATATTGATGGTGTATTTCGCTCCCCAGGCCGGAGTAAAATCCTGATTCCAAAGTCCCTGCAGGGTCAGGGGCAGCGTGCCCGGGCGGCTTCCCGCAATCATGAGATACCTTCCGTACTGGAACAGCAGCTCCTGAAGCGCGATGTCCTCACCACCCTCCGCCAGAAGTCTCAGTCGCTCATCGGTGGGCACGTCCTCCCTCTTATCCCCGGTCAGACAAAGCTCCACCCGGTTGTACAGCGCCTGATAATCCGCAATATGTTCTGCTTTCATGCGTTCAAAGTCCTGACCGGCAGCGGCTGTCAGCTTCTTTGTCACGCGGCTCTGTAAGAGTCCGTACACTCCGGGAAGCCGGGACAGGCTCTCTCCCTCCGGCATTGTATTTTCTTCACCGGTCTGCAGGTGATAATCGCAATCCGCGCCAAACAAAAGGAGCACCTCATCCGCCTGCTCCACCACCAGGGTCTCACCCCTGGTGCAGACCGTTCCGCCCCTGACCTGAGCCATCAGCTGCATCAGGAAGTGATTTCCTCCTTCTCCCAGACCCCCATAGAGGCAAATCGCATTCTCGCCCGCCTTCTTTACACCTTCCATGTACATACCGCGACCCAGTCTGGCCCGGAAGGACAGCTTTCCGGATACCGGCTTCCCTGTGGCCGCATCCTCTGCGCGAAGCTTTACGGTCATCACATCCGTTACAGCCGAGATAAAATGCTCTCTCACATAGCGGATACCGTTCACCTGATAGGACACGGTACAAACTGCCTTCTCCAGATCCAGCTCTCTGCGGTAATCCAGCGTATCCCAATCCGGGGATACAAAGGCCAAATCCGGTGAAAGGGTGGTAAAGGGCTCCAAACCCTCATGGGAAAAATACAGGGTAATATCCCCCAGGGTCTGATAGGGGTTCATCCCATTGGGGCATGCGGTCACAGAATCTGCCAGTAGGTCCTGGGCCTCCCGGATTCTTCCTTCTTCAATCAGTCTCTGCACCTTGGGGATGGCTTCCTTCGCATCCGGATTCACCCGGTCCACAGGACCGCCATACCAAATACTTTCCTCATTCACCTGGATGCGTTCTCTATAAATCTCTCCAAATACCATGGCCCCCAGTCTGCCATTTCCCAAAGGGAGTGCTTCCTCCCAGCAGCCCGCAGGCCTTCTATACCATAAGCAGTTCATAACTTCTCCTTTCCTATTCTTGCATTCAACCCACACCGTCCCCGGCGTGTTTCGAATCAACGCTGCCCCGGTCCCCAGGCTGCGCTCCGGCC
>CALYSH010000069.1 GCA_945485625.1 uncultured Lachnospiraceae bacterium
ATTTCAGACACTATCGTGGTGTATGGATAGCACGCGAAGCAGGAATTTCCACACCCGTTCCACAGAGGAAATACTGATCTTTTCATCTGTGGTGTGAATATCCAGTATATCCGGTCCCAGGGATACACATTCCAGGCTGGGAATCTTCCCTGCGAAGAACCCGCACTCTACTCCTGCATGAATGGCCTGCACCTGAGGAGCCTTTCCAAACAGCTCCTCGTAAATCCTTACCAATTCCTCACGGAAGGGAGAATGCACCTGATATTTCCAGCCGGGGTAGTCACCGGAGGTTTCCACCTTTGCCCCTGCCATGGCACAGATTGCCTTCAGCTTCGTCAACACAAATTCTTTTTCCGCATCCACAGAGCTTCGGATACAGAACCGGCAATGCATTGCACCCTCCGACAAATGACATACCCCCATATTTAGGGATGTCTCCACCAGTCCCTTGGGCTCCTTTGCAAACGCACATACGCCGTTCGGTAGCGCCACCATCCACTGCAGGCACTTTCCGGTATCCTCCATTGTCACCGCCTCTATGGCTTTCGTACTCTTTTCTACAGACAGTCTGCAGTCCGGTTCCTTCTCACCATATGCTTCCCGGATACGATTCCACTGCAGGTCCAGCTCCTTCTCTGCCTCTTCAGAAAAAGTACCTGTGAACAGTATTTCCGCCTCACAACGCTTGGGAATTACATTATCCGCCTCCCCGCCTTCCATACGAACCAGACAGAAGGGAAGCCTCTGATACAGTGCATACAACAGTCTAGCCATCATCAGATTGGCGTTCCCCCGCTCCAAGTGAATATCACAACCGGAGTGTCCGCCCCACAGTCCACTGATACAAAGCTTCACACTTTGTCCGCTTACGTTCCTTCGTTGTACCCGGAAACTACAGTCCGCACGCATTCCCCCTGCACAGCTGCTAAGGAAGATACCTTCTTCCTCGGAATCCAGATTGAGCATCCGCCTTCCCTGTAACACGGAGCAGTCGATTCCCGCTGCCCCTTCCATACCGGTCTCCTCATCCACAGTAAATACCAGCTCCAGCGCAGGATGGGGAATGTCCTCCGAATCCAGAATTGCCAGTCCATAGGCCAACGCGATGCCGTCGTCCCCGCCCAGACTGGTATCCCGGGCACAAACATAATCCCCTTCTACCTCCAGCTCCAAACCGTCCGCGGTCATGTCCTTCGTGGATTCCGGTGTTTTTACCGCAACCATATCCATATGCCCCTGAATAATCAGAGTCGGTTCCTTCTCATACCCCTCCGTAGCAGGTTGAAACAGTATTACATTATACAGATGATCCTGTACATATTTCAGCCTCCTCTGTTTTGCAAACTCCACCAGATAATTGCTGATGGCCTTCACATTTCCGGACCCATGGGGTATCTGACAAAGCTCCTCAAAGAACGCAAACACCTTCTTCGGCTCTAAACCATCCAATTTACCCATACCGTTCTCTCCTATCCTTTATAAGACTCTGCTAAACCATTCTATATCTAATCGCCCTTCCTTATGCTCCCCTTTCGGAATTGTGTACCTATTCCAAAAGGCGCTCATAACGCAGAAAGCGGAGTCTTATGACTCCACTTCGTTCTGCATGGCAACCAGCTGCTCCACTCCGTATTTCTTTCTTAATGCAGGCTTCTCAATCTTGCCGGTGGCATTTCTGGGAACCTCTGCAAAAATAATCTTCTTCGGTCTCTTATATCTGGGAAGTCCCTTGCAGTACTCCTCGATTTCCTCCTCCGTACAGGTCATACCCTCTCTGATGGAGATAATCGCTCCGGTAATCTCACCCAGGCGCTTATCCGGCAGACCGATTACCGCTACATCCATTACCTTATCATATGCATTTAAGAAGTTTTCTATCTGCACCGGATAAATATTTTCACCGCCACTGATGATGACATCCTTCTTCCGGTCTACCAGGAAGATAAAGCCATCCTCGTCCTGCATGGCCATATCACCGGTGTAAAGCCACCCATCCTTTAAGGTTTCCGCAGTGGCCTTCGGGTCATTGTAATAACAGGTCATCACGCCGGGACCCTTCACACAAAGCTCGCCTACGTCGCCCTGCTTTACCTCTGCACCGTTTTCGTCCACAATCTTACATTTCCAACGATAACCGGGAACACCGATTGCACCGACCTTGTGGATATTCTCCACCCCTAAATGCACGCAGCCGGGGCCGGTGGACTCGGACAGACCATAATTGGTATCATACAAATGATTGGGGAAGTACTCCTTCCAATGCTTAATCAGGGACGGAGGAACGGGCTGCGCACCAATGTGCATCAGTCTCCACTGGCTCAGTTCATAATCCTCCACCTTCAAATCCCCACGATCCAGCTTATCCAGAATCTCCTGTGCCCAGGGAACCAAAAGCCACACAATGGTACAATGCTCCTTGGAAATGGTATCCAGAATCAATTCCGGAGAAGTGCCCTTTAACAATACAGCCTTGCTGCCTGCACAAAGACTTCCCATCCAGTGGAACTTTGCACCGGTATGGTACAAAGGAGGGATACAAAGGAATACATCATCCCTTCCGGTCAAATGATGCTTCTGCTCCATCTGGGCTGCCTGCATCAGGCTCTCATGATTATGTAAAATAGCCTTGGGGAAGCCGGTGGTACCGGAAGAGAAATAAATCGCCGCATCATCCTCATCCTCCAGGCGTACCATAGGAGGCTGGCTGGAGCAATCCGCTACCAGCTCACGATAGCTTTCCGCAAAGGTCGGGCAACCGTCTCCCACATAAATCAACAGACGTCCTCTGCTTAGCTTCTCCTCAATGGACTCGATTCGGCCGATAAATTCCGGTCCGAAAATTAACACATGTACTTCCGCCAGATCAGCACAGTACTGAATTTCATCCGCCGCAAAGCGGAAATTAAAGGGGACCGCAATGGCTCCCGCCTTTAGAATACCAAAGTAAATGGGCAGCCACTCCAGGCAGTTGAACATCAGGATAGCAACCTTATCTCCTCTGTTGATGCCACGGGACAAAAGCATATTTGCCACACGGTTTGCCTTCTCATCAAATACACTCCAGGTAATCTCTCTACGATAAGGAGTGGTAGAGGTAGCCTGTACCAGATCGTACTCCTTCCAGGTGGCTTTTCTGGTATCCTGCATGGTAGGGTTTAGCTCAACCAGAGCCACTTCCTCCCCGTATAATTTATGATTTCTTTCCAATAAATCTGTAACCGGCATTTTTCTTATCCTTTATCACATTAATTTTTTACACTTTAACAGTTTTATTCGTTAAAGTGCATTTTCACGATACCACGATTTTACAGAAAAGTCAATGAATCCCACCGTAAGAATTCTTCCTTGACAGTGGATGAAAAAAGGAATATTCTGATATGGCGGTTTCTTAATCATCGGATATTTTGCGCAGAAATAGGCAGGCAATAAGGTCCGGGTAATGGAAAACTGCTATCCCGGAATAAACATCAGTTTTTATGAAAGAAAACTTCTTTTTGGGAGATACTTTTATCAGGAGATAATGATATGGTAATCGATTTTCATACACACACTTTTCCGGACAGTATCTGTGAAAAGACAATTCAGAAACTAAGTATGCTCAGCGCTACCAGGGCATTTACCAACGGCTCCCTGACCGGTCTTTTGGAATCCATGAAAGCAGCCGGCATTGACTACAGTGTCACCCTTCCGGTCATGACCAATCCGGGGCAGGTGGAAAAGGTAAACGCTTCCCTCATGGAGCAGCGCGAAGAACTGTTTGCCCGGGGCATCATCTGCTTCGGCGGAATGCATCCCGACTATCCGGAACCCGCCAAAGAATTAAAGCGTTTGAAGGAAGCCGGCATCTTAGGCATCAAGCTTCACCCCGCCTATCAGAACGTGGACTTTGATGACATTCGCATGCTTCGCATTATGGATGCCGCCAGTGAATTGGGACTGGTCATCATCACTCACGCAGGAATCGACATCGGTATTTCCAATCACAATTATGCTTCCACCGCCCATATTTTACGGGTTCTTAAGGAAGTAGCTCCCAAAAAGCTGGTTCTGGCTCATTACGGCAACTGGGCCTGCTGGGATGACGTGGAACGGGACCTGGCCGGTGCGGATGTATACTTTGACACTGCCTTTGCCATAGGCCCCATTACCCCTAATCCGGCTGCCGGACATGCCCCACTTCGCAGTGAGAACCTGGATGCCGAGCAGTTTCTCCGCATCGCCAGGAAGCATGGCACGGACAAAATCCTCTTTGCCACCGATTCCCCCTGGGAAGACCAGCGAAACTACCTGGAACGCATTCATGCAATCCCCTTAACCGAAACAGAAAAAAAGCAGATTCTCGGCGAAAACGCCAAAAATCTGCTGTCTCTCAAATCATAAATCAAAAACCTGCGGCTTCCAGTGTACGGACCCAGACGGATGCATCCTCGTATCCGGCCTCCAATGCACTGCGAAGCCATTTTGCTGCCAAAGTGTAGCTCCCTTCCACACCCTCCGCATTGTAATACATACATCCAATCCAGTACATTGCTTCCGGATTTCCTTGATTCGCCGCTCTCTCATACCACATGGCAGCCTTGGAGAAATCCTTCTCCAAATACTCTCCCACATAGTAAAATTTAGCCATTGCTACCATGGCAGTCACATCTCCGCCATAGGCCGCATCCGACAAAAGGGATAGGGCTTCCTCCGTATTCTGCTCCACACCCTCACCGGTTAGATACAGATAGGATAATTCCTGCATGGCCAGGGCATCCTCGTCTGCTACAGCCTCCTTGTACCATTTCACCGCCTGTTCCGGATCCGCTTCTACGCCAATTCCCTGTCGGTAACACCGTCCCAGCATCTGTTTTGCAGTGGCATTTCCGGCCTCCGCGCCGCGCTTATACCAGGAAAAGGCTTTCGCCTCATCCACTGGAAGCGTACCATTCAAATACAGATTCCCCAAAAGGGTCATAATCTCCCCGGAATTCCCTGCTCCGGCATTCACTGCCTGTTCCAAGTAATCCACTGCCCTCGTAAGGTCCGCATCCACATTTTCCCCGGTATAATACAGATACCCAAGGGTTGCAAGGGCATCTCCGTCGCCCTTTTCCGCTTTCTTCTCCAGCTGTTCCAGCAAAGAGGGCTCAGCGGACGGCACCTCCGATTCCTGCAACGTGGGATTGATATCCACCACCGGTTTTGCGGAATCGCATCCTCCCAGCCCGATCATTAGCAGGATCATGGACAGAAGCCATAAAATATTCCGTTTTCTCATCTTTTTTCCTTTGTTCATGGTTTCCTCACACCACTTTCATAAGGAAACCCGGTCATGCCAACCATGCCGGGTTCCGTTTCTTCCATGTTTCGATACTCTTATTTATAAAGATTTCTCTTATCTACGACACGTACTGCTTTCCCCTCGCTTCTGGTGATGGTCATGGGCTCAATCACCTTTACATCAACCTTGATACCCAGCATGGACTTCAGACCTGCCACAACACCTGCCTCACGCTTCTCTACCGGCACGTCGGATGCAGCCATCTCAGGAGTCATCTCCACCTGAACCTCGATGGTATCATTGTTGCCAATACGGTCTACAACAATCTGGTAGTTTGCCTCAAATCCCTGCTTCAAAAGAACAGCCTCGATCTGGGAAGGCCATACATTAACCCCCTTAACCACCATCATGTCATCGCTTCTACCCATAGGCTTATGCATACGGATATGAGTACGTCCGCAGGCACATGCCTCTCTGGTCAGGTAGCAGAGATCTCTGGTGCGGTAACGAAGAAGAGGGAATGCCTTCTTGGTGATACAGGAGAATACCAGCTCACCAACCTCGCCCTCCGGAAGAACCTCCCCGGTCTTGGGATTGATGATTTCAGGTACAAAATGATCTTCACAAATATGCATACCGGCCTGCGCCTCACACTCGTAGGAGACACCGGGACCGGAAATCTCTGTCAATCCATAGATATCATATGCCTTGATGCCAAGCGTTTCCTCAATATTATGTCTCATTTCCTCGGTCCAGGGCTCTGCGCCGAAGATACCCGCCTTTAACTTCAGTTTATCCTTCAATCCTCTGGCCTTAATGGACTCTCCCAGATTTGCTGCATAAGAAGGTGTACAGCAAAGAATGGTAGAACCAAGATCCTCCATGAACTGCAGCTGTCTCTCGGTATTACCGGAGGACATGGGAAGTGTCAAACATCCAACCTTATGAGATCCGCCGTTTAATCCGGGACCACCGGTGAACAGACCGTAACCATAGCATACATGAACCACATCCTCTTTGGTTCCGCCGGCTGCAACAATTGCACGTGCACAGCACTCCTCCCAAATATCAATATCCGGCTGGGTATAGAATGCAACTACTCTTCTACCGGTGGTGCCGCTGGTAGACTGGATACGTACACACTCGGAAAGAGGTACACCCAGCAGACCATAGGGGTACTGGTCTCTTAGGTCATCCTTCTCGATAAAAGGAAGCTTGCTCAAGTCGTTGATATCTTTGATATCCTCCGGCTTTACACCCGCAGCATCCATCTTGTCGTGATAAAACTTCACATTGTCGTACACGAATTTAACCTGCTCTACAAGTCTCTCGCTCTGCAATGCCTTTATCTGCGCAAGAGGCATTGTTTCAATTTCGGGTTGGAAATAATTCTTCATAAATTTTCTCCTGTCTTGTAAAATTTATCTGAACAACGGATCCGCAATCCGGTTATCCGATTCATTTATGCATTTCTTCCAAGTGCAAAGGCTTTGCGGTTTAACTCCAGGAACTTCGCAGGAACACATGCCTCCAGTGCCTGATCCCACTTCTCGGGAGCAATATCGAAGTATTTGGAAAGTCTTCCCATCAATACAATGTTTACTGCCTTCGCAGAACCAGCCTGTTCTGCCAGAGACAGACAATCCATGGCATCCACCGCAATACCCAGCTTCTGAATCTTCTCAATCAATTCAGCAGGATACTCTGCAGCGCCGGTAATAACCGGCATGGGATCAATCTGCTGGGTATTGGTAACGATACGTCCGTCCTTCTTCAGGTACTCCACATATCTTGCTGCCTCCAGCTCCTCGAAGGAGACGATGAAATCCGCTTCCCCCCTGTCAATGATGGGAGAATACACCTTCTCCCCAAAACGCACATAAGTCACTACGCTTCCACCGCGCTGGCTCATACCATGCACCTCGGATACCTTTACATCGTATCCCTCCTGCAGAAGCAGATATCCCAACAATTTGCTGGCAAGCAGGGACCCCTGTCCGCCTACACCAACAATCATAATATTCTTTGTACTCATAATCTCAACACTTTCGCCTTTCCGATTATTTCTGAGACTCCAATGCTCC
>CALYSH010000070.1 GCA_945485625.1 uncultured Lachnospiraceae bacterium
CTGAAAAAACATACAGGTGTACAGATTCAAACCGCTTATTACGAAGTTGATCTTCTATATGGCTCAATAGCTTTCTTCCAATTCCTCTATTCTGAACCTCCGGCGCAACACACAACCGATGTATGATGCAGGCCGTTTCGCCATCGCACTCCCACTTCCCATTAGAATACTGCGGATCATATTCTGTGCTTATCACATAAATTGCAATCAACCGGTTATTCTCCGTTACCGTATACAAGATCCCGTTGATAATATCATGAACAAAATCCTCTCTTGACGGATATACCTCATCCCATTGATGGATTCCCTGTGCTTCCATCGTTTTGATTGCTGACTCTATCAGGCAGCATATATGATCTAAATCCTCTATTGTTCCCTGTCTGAATTCCATAGGTTTTGTCCTCCGGTGTTGTTCCTGTGAATTCCTTCCTAATCATTTCTGGAACATTTCTCCGCATCAATGGCAAGCACAAACATCAGAGCAATCAGAGCATCCCCGGAATTTGGTACATTTATCACATATTGATCCGTCAAATGGAATATTTCCTTCGATATTGACGCAACCAGACCGCCCGATGCGTCCGTTATGCTATATTCCCACTCCATAAAGTCACCGTCGATATGCCAGCCATTGTAATCAATATCGTACTTGGGCACAAAGAAAGTAAACTCTTTGCTAATACAGCCCAGATACCGGTCCCCCAGATATACTTCAAACTTGGGAAGCAGGGTCAGAACCCTTTCCTTCACCGTACCCACTTCATTTCCGTATGCATCAAATATCTTCAGGCAGTGTCCCCAGGACAGCTGGCCCCTTACCTCATACAAGGTATTGCCCTGCTCGTCATAAATATCATAGCTGTCGAACCAAGAGAAGAATCTCTGCTTAAAAACCATTTTCATATGAATCATTCCTCCATTCCTATGATAATCCATCTTATCACAGGATTTCCGTCAAATACATCCGCGAAATGTGCATGATATCGGTTTCCAAAGTGCGTTTTCATCATGTTTCACTGCCGGCGCATTGTTTTTCATGCTGCATCCCTTTACGCAGTATCATTTTGCAGTTATCTGATTCTATCCCTTCAGTTCCCTATTTTATCACAAAAATCCCCTACAGTAAGCAAACCATAGAACCACAAGAAGGCTCTGTCCCTCTCACTCAAATCTTCTAGTGCACACCAACACACTTCCTTGATTGACTGATTATCGGCCGGCTCCTCCGGATCATACCCCAGAATCGGGGACTGATGATCGGGAATACTCACTTCAAAAGAGTACTCTGCACTACCACCCAGTTTGTATTGTACAGCCAGC
Organism: uncultured Lachnospiraceae bacterium; assembly: GCA_945485625.1. Taxonomy (GTDB): domain Bacteria; phylum Bacillota; class Clostridia; order Lachnospirales; family Lachnospiraceae; genus Acetatifactor. The sequence continues at coordinate 1,321 of CALYSH010000070.1, forward strand.
TGCCTTACTATAGTACCATCCAATCCACACTCTTCCTTAAGTTCTCTCAATGCAGCCTCTTCCGGAGTTTCTCCGGCTTCAATTCCACCACCCGGAAGCGTGTAAAAAAAACGACCGAAGCAAAACACCTTCTCCATCAGAATTTTTCCGCCACGTGTGACAACGGCTACGCTTCTGCTTCGTCTGTAAATACAATCCTTCTCTGTCATCTCACCCATACAATTCCTCTCCTTCAGGCAGCATTATCATTCCGCTACCGAAAATCCTTCTCCTCATAGAAACCGGTCTGAAACGCTGCATTGCACTCTGAGATTTCCTTTTCACCGCGGATGTAAGGATCATACATATCCCACAGATCAACCTCACTGCCATCCATGATTTCATCCGCAGGAATCCACTCACGGATCAATGCAATACGTTCCTCTTTTGTTGTATCCTTAATCAAATAACTCTTCATAGTAACACCTCATCTAATCTACTCCAAATTCTGCAATACCGGTCCCTTACCGGTAATATAGGTGTTCGGAGCATCATCCTCATAGTATTGTTTAAAAACCATACTAACTACATTATACAAAAAAGACGAATGGATTACCATAGAAATCCTTTCGTCTTTTCAATCGCATTATTTCAATTGTAGCCCTATTTCAGATTTTTATGGCGCTGGAAGAAATCTTTTGTTTCCTTCACAACCACACCGCTCAGCGCAAAGATTGCAATCATGTTCGGAATTGCCATCAAACCATTGAAAATATCAGCGATTGTCCAAACTGCTTTAACCGTCATATATGGCCCGATAAATACTGCCAGAATGTACAACCATCTGTACACCAAAATGGATTTATGATTCTTTCCGGCCAAGTACTCCAGGCAACGCTCAGAATAGTAATCCCAACCAAGAATGGTTGTGAATGCAAAGAAAATCAAACAAAGCATCAACATAAATGCTACCACCTGTCCGGGAAGGGGAAGTCCCTGCTGAAACGCATAAGTGGTAACCTGTACGCCTTCCAGCCCTTCCTGCTGCCATGCGCCGGTCAATACGATGGAAAGACCTGTCATGGTACAGATGATAATGGTATCAATAAAGGTACCGGTCATGGATACAAGGCCCTGCCGAACCGGTTCATTTGTCTTTGCTGCTGCAGCCGCTATGGGAGCAGAACCAAGTCCGGACTCATTGGAGAAAATACCTCTTGCCACACCCTTCTGCATTGCAATGATAATAGAACCAACCAGACCACCGGTTACCGCCTTCGGATTGAAGGCAGCCGTTACGATGGTGGCAAATGCAGCAGGAATCTGCTGATAATTGCAGATTAACAGAACCAGACAAAGCAAAACGTAAAGAACTGCCATAAAAGGAACCACAACCTGAGATACATTAGCGATACGCTTAATACCACCAATCAATACCAGTGCAACACAAATACTCAAAATAAGAGAGGCAATCACTACGGTCCAGGAATATGTACCAATTCCTGGAATGGTAACTGACCATGTAGTTTCCGGATCAAAGAACCCCTTTACGGCAGAAGAAATGCCATTTACCTGTGAGAAGGTACCGATACCGAACAATCCAACACAAATTCCAAAGAATGCAAAAATCTTTGCCAGCCATTTCCAGTTCGCGCCCATACCTTTTTCAATATAGTAGAAGGGTCCGCCCAGCGCATGATTGTCTTCATCCACCACGCGATACTTTACAGCCAAAAGACCCTCTGCATACTTTGTAGCCATTCCGAAGAATGCGGTCAATACCATCCAGAACAGGGCGCCGGGCCCACCTGCTCCAATCGCTGTTGCTACACCCACAATATTTCCGGGGCCGATTGTTTCGGAGAGTGGTGTACAGAGGGCACCGCAGGAGGTCACTTCGCCTCCCCCCTCTTCCTAATTCTTGACCATCCACTTTAAAGCCAAAGGGAGTCTGCGAACCTGAAGCACGCCCAGTCGGGCAGTCAGAAGGATACCACCTGAAAAAATCAAAACCATCAACGGTGTACCCCAGACAAAATCGTCTACTGAGACCAAAAATTTATTGATTCCTTCCCACATGTTTCTGTTACCTATTCTTTCATTTTTTCATACACCGCATCACATGTGACGCACTTCCCATCTTACCTTATTATTCCATGTTTGGCAACCCAAAACTTCCCTTGAGTAGCCGCGTTTTTAACCACAGAGGCCACACCTTTTTTCCATTGAAGTCTATTCTACACTGACGACCTTCCCTACAAACAGAATCTGTTGATTCGCCTCATCATAGATCAGGAACGCAAAGGGACGATCCAGATATACCGTTTTCACCTGCTTCGGCTCCATAACCGCCTCACAGGTTTCCAGCATTATGGCCGTGACCGCAGCAGCCTTGGTTCCGTTTTCGTCCAGCTCAATCTTGCATTTCTGGATGATATCGGAAATAAATGTCACCTCATCCCCCTGCATCTCCAACAATCCGCTAAAATCCGCCTCCCCGGAATCAAAGGCCCGGGAAACACCCTGTGCTTTTAATATGGATACAATATTGTTGGCAGTGGTATCAAAATCGAGCTTCGGCATCATCATCCGTACATCATATGCACCGGTCCGGCTTTCCATAAGGGACTTTAGATCCAGCTCGCTTAACGTAAACTCACCGGTCTTCTTCGGAAGGATTCCAACGAAGGTCATTCCCCCCATATAGGACTTTCCGAAGGCAGTCGCCTGATCGTTCTCATAATAGACGTTACCTCCATCGTAAAGCATTTCCCGACTGGTTTCCTTCCCCGCAAAATCCGTGAAGGTTCCCTCTCTCACACTCCAGCTTTCCGTCCAGGGGGCTTCAAAGTACAGGGAATTGATTAAAATAACCGACAGATCCGGAGAAATGGAATCCTTTGTAATGATTTGAGGAATCAGTCCGTGTGTTTTTGTATCACACCACCGGTTGATCTGCTTTACCGTCTTCTCCACCTGAGCACCCCGAAAATCCACGTTCTGAACCTCTGCATAAAAGCGTTCTGAAGCCTTCTTTTTATACTCCTCCTTCAGTTTTCTGGTTTTTTCCACCCACACGGAATTCGCCAGCTCCAGGCGCACCTGATATCCATTCTGTCCAAAGCCCTCAAAGCGTTTCCGGTACTCCTCATTTGCATCCAGATACTCCTTTGCAAAGGTACCGTAATCCTCCCTGCCCAAATAATCAACCAGTTCCTTCGCAGTGTCACCGGCTGCCCCTTCCGCAGCCAGTCCCAGCGCCATATCCAGAGACAGAGGACTGACCAGCGTATTCTGATTGGGCTGACACTGATATACCATATCTCCAAAATAAGCAGCCTTTTCAAAGGCGTTCTCTGTATTAACGGGCTCCAGCTCCTGTCGGATATCCATCCTCTGTATTCCTCCGCCGGGCACTTCTGCCGAGGCACCCGATGAACCTGCCTCTCCTGCACAGCCTGCAAGCAATGCTGCACACAGCATCAAACCAATCCATTTTCTTTTCATTTTTCTTCCTCCCAATTCCCCGGCTCCTGTCGAGCTGTCTTACCGGCTCATAGAAACACAAAAGGGATGACACAGCCATCCCTTTGTCTATTTCGCTGATACCTTATCAGACGATGTTCCATGTAATTTGTTTCAGAATACGGAATATTTTTCCATCACTGCTCCAGCTTATCCGCATACTTAATCCGATAAATCCGACGCAGGGAATCGTTGATTCGCTCCTCCGCGATGGTACCGTTTACCACCGCATCCAGAACCGCCGCATACCCCTTTAAGAAATCCTCCGGCTCAAGCAACATATCACAGCCGGATTTAATGGCGCGGACGCAGGCTTCCCCGGAGTCATAGTACTCTGAAATTGCTTTCTTGTTCAGTGCATCGGAAATGATAACCCCCTGAAATCCCAATTCATTTCTCAAAATATCGGTCACCATAACAGAAGACAGAGAACAGGGGGTCTTGTCTCCGGTCAGAGAAGGCGCAGCAATATGCCCAACCATTATCATCGGAGCGCCAGCATTAATCATCTCCTTGAACACTGCAATTTCATTCATACGAAGTTCTTCTGCGGTTCTGTCCGTAGTTGCCATGCCTGTTGCAGTATCCTGCGTGGTTCCGCCGTTCCCCGGGAAATGTGTCACACAGGGTATCACGGAATTCTCCTTCAAGCCCTTCATCATTGCCTGTGCATAGAGAGGCACCTGAGTAACATCCGAACCATAAGAATTATATGCTACCGCACTGTTCTCTACGCTTGCCAAATCTGCACAGGGGGCAAAGTCCAAATGGATTCCCAGACTGTCAAGCTTCTGTCCAATCCGCTGGCCGGCCTCATATGCCTTGTTGGTATCACCGGATTTTCCAATGGTGGTGGCAGAGCTTTCACGGGTTTCAATGATTCCGGACTTCACCAGTTCACCGTTCTTTCCACCCTCCTCCAAAACCGCTGAAAAGAGGGCATAGCGGCTGTAGCTTTCCGCTCCCTTAATCAGCTGTTCCAGCTGCGCGGAATCTCTCATGTTTTTTTCATGGTATACCAGGCCGCCCACTGCATAATCCATCAACGCGTTCTTTAAGCTTTCCCCGGCCTCCACCACAGTTTCGCCCTTGGTAATCGCTTCCGGAGCCACAATAAACAGACCTGCCACCTTATCCTCCAGAGGCATATTCTCCAAAACCGTATCAATCAGCTGGTCCAACCGCTCCTCATAGCTTAATTCCGGAAGGATGTCTTCCACCGTATTCGGAATATTAATGATGGATTCCGTTTTCAAAAACTCGTCCACCTGGGATTGCAGATTCTGACCTGTCTCAGGCGCCGCAACGGCAGCCTTACGGATCTGTCCGATCCCAAATACAATTCCGAAAATCACTGCAAATCCAAAGCATGCAGTAACCATATATGCCAGTATCTGATTGCGGATACGTCTCTTCCTTCGATAAGCTTTTCTTTCTTCCTGGTTTTCCAACTCTATATCTGACATGCTACCTCTCCCCTAAATACAAAGTTATCAATGTCCGACTATCATTTTATCATATTCGCGAATACAATTCCACAGAAAATTCCCAAAGAGTTCCAAAAAAAGAAGCACACCGGTCAATGACCAATGTGCTCCGTTTCTCTTATGTATGTTCATGCTATCCTTTGCAGCTTAATGCTCTTTGGTAGAAATCCTCTTCCGTACTTCGGATTTTCCTCTTTCGTTATAGTCATTTTACGAGAGAAATCCCTTTCTGTCAACACTTTTTCGAAATCTTTTTGTCCTGTTGACAGTCTTCTCCACCATTTGACATCATTCGACATATTTCATCAGAAAATTAAATCTGGGTCTCTACGAAAATGTCATAGATTGCGCGGATTGCATTTTCGAAGTCCGTATTTGCAACACCGATGATAATGTTCTGTTCGGAAGAACCCTGGTCAATCATACGTACATTCACATTTGCATGAGCCAGAGCAGAGAAGATTCTGCCTGCGGTACCCCTTGCATTCTTCATACCACGTCCTACAACCGCAATCAACGCCAGGTCGGACTCAATCTCGATGGTATCGGGCTTTGCAAGGCGATTGATGGCGGATACCACCTTCTGCTCCTTGTGCATAAACTCATCCTGATGTACAAATACCGTCATGGTATCGATACCGGAAGGAACATGCTCGAAGGAAATACCATTTTCTTCAAACGCCTGAAGAACCTTTCTGCCAAAACCGATTTCGGAGTTCATCATATCCTTTTCAATATTGATGGAGCAGAAGCCCGTCTTTCCTGCAATACCGGTAATGGTGTACTTGGACTTCTGACAGGTGCTGCCTACAATCCAGG